>JAJECB010000229.1 GCA_022822245.1 Gammaproteobacteria bacterium | reverse complement strand
CCGCGCCGGGATCGTCCGTGCGACCGACATCGACCTGGACTACACGCGACGTCCCGAGCCCGAAAAGACGGTGGACGACGTAGCCGCTCTCGGCTGAGGGCCGCGATCCCGTCGATCCGGGCGGGTCCTTCTCTCCCCCGTCCGGAGCGCGGTCGCTCCGATCGGAGTCACTCGCGCTCCATCCGCCGGAACTCGCGATTGAGGCGGAACTCCTCGGAGGCGACGAACTCCTCGATGGCGCGTGTCCGGAGCTCGGCTCTCGCGAACCGTCGGGCGAGGGAGTCCGGGTCGACGTGCGGGCGCGGTGGCTCCCGCCGATCGTCGGCGGCGCTCCCGGGCCCCACTCCCGCCGCGCTTCGCCGGAACCGGCTGCCCGTTCGCCTTAGAGAATCGAATACGGTATCGGCGTGTCGGCGCGCCCGCTCGGGATTGTCCACCCAGTACAGGGCGACCAGGAACATCAGCAGAGCCGGCAGCGGAATGAAGACGAACCCCAGCACGAATCCCGCGATCACGATTCCGCGCGGGATGCCGAGCGCATTGGCGAGCCCCCGGACGACGCGCTTGATCGGCCCGCGGCGACGACCGGACCGGCGACCACGACCATGACGGCGGCTCATCGCTTTCTCCACTCAGGTGCTTCCTCGTCGAGGATCGTCTCCAGCGATTCGATCCGATTCTCGAGCTGCCCGCAGAGCTCGCGCATGCGCTCGAGCTCCGCGCTGTCGACGGCCACCCGGCCCGGGCCGGCGGTTCCGGCCCGTATGCGCTTCCACGCCGTGACGTAGTGAAAGATGACCCACAGGGGGGCGACAAGAAGGAGGAAGATGATTCCGGGCACTGCCAGCGCCCATGCAAAGGCGGTATCCACTGTGATCTCCGCGTGTGTGGCCGGCGACTTGCGTGAACGTCACACCGCGTATCAGCTACCGGACTCCGCGGCAACCCGGGCCTTGAGCCTGGCGAGGTCCTCGGCGACGTCGCCGTTGACTTCCAGCTCGGCGAATTCCTGCTCGAGCGTCTTGGCCTTGCCCATGTCGTAGACCTCGGCACCCGCCTCCAGCTCGTCGATCCGGCGCTCCAGAGACCCGAAACGCTGCAGCGCGTCATCGACACGGCCATCGTGCAGCGCGGACCTGACGCGCACACGGCCCTTCGCGGTCTTCATTCGCAGCTCGATGGAAGACTTGCGGGCCTTGGCTTCGTCGATCTTCGCCTGCAGCCTGGCGAGGTCCTCGCTGTGGCGCGCGAGACTCGCCTCGATCACCTCGAGCTCCTCGCGCAGCAGCGCCGCCTGATCCTCGAGCTTGCGCCTCACCAGAAGGGCGCTCCTCGCGAGATCCTCGCGACCCTTGCCGAGCGCGAACGCCGCCTTGTCCTCCCACTCTCGCCCGCCGGTCTCGAGGCGCTCGATCTTGCGCTCGATCTCGCGCTTGTCGGCAATGGCCCGCACCGACTGGGACCGCACCTCGACCAGGGTGTCCTCCATCTCCTGAATCATGAGCCGGATCATCTTGGCCGGATCCTCGGCGCGCTCCAGCAGGGAATTGATGTTCGCGTTGATGATGTCCGTGATGCGCGAAAAGATGGTCATGTCCGTCTGTCTCCATGTTGTCGAACGAGAACTTGCGGACACGACTATTGCGATCTTCGTGCCAATCCGTAACTCATTGATTGATGGTGAGGTCAGAACATCTCCCTCGCGAATTTCACTCTCGAATCTTCCTCGTTCGCCAATAACTGGCGTTTCTCGCTATTATTCGCCAATGGCCACTCCACCACCCATCCTCGGCGAGGACCCTTCCTTCCTGGAGGTCGAGGAGCAGATCTCCCGCCTCGCCGCCATCGACAGGCCGTGTCTCGTCATCGGCGAACGCGGGACCGGGAAGGAGCTGCTGGCCACGCGCCTGCACTACCTCTCGCCTCGCTGGGACGGGCCTTTCGTGAAGATCAACTGCGCCGCCCTCGCCGAGTCGCTGCTCGACACCGAGTTGTTCGGCCACGAGGCGGGGGCATTCACCGGGGCGCAACGCCAGCATATCGGCCGTTTCGAACGTGCTGACGGCGGCACGTTGCTGCTCGACGAGATCTCGAGCGCGTCGACCGCGGTGCAGGAGAAGGTGCTCCGGGTCATCGAGTACGGCGAGATGGAGCGGGTCGGGGGGCGGAGGACCATTCAGCTCCACGTGCGGGTGATCGGGGCGGCGAACGTCGATCTGCCTTCGCTTGCCCGCAGCGGGAAGTTCAGGGCGGATCTGCTCGATCGGCTCGCCTTCGAGGTGGTCACGATCCCACCGCTTCGCGCCCGGCCGGCTGACATCATGACGCTCGCAAATGCGTTCGCCCTGGAGATCACTCGCGCCCTGGGCAAGGACGTATTTCCCGGATTCGGCCCGCGGGCCGAGGAATCGCTGCTCGCACACTCCTGGCCGGGAAACGTGCGGGAGCTGAAGAACGTGGTCGAGCGCGCCGTCTATCGCTCCGCATCATCGGATGCGCC
The DNA here is from genome assembly GCA_022822245.1 of Gammaproteobacteria bacterium. The sequence continues at coordinate 560 of JAJECB010000229.1, read as the reverse complement.
CGTCGACACCGTGGTCATCGACCCCTTCGAGAACAGGTGGCGTCCGTCTCGCGATCCGATCGGAACGGACACCGGGCCGCGGGACCCCGCTCGGCCACCGGACGCGCCCGAACCCGCGGCACCGGACCCACCCCCGGAGCTTCCGGTCGACTTCCAGGCCGAGGTGGGGCGATTCGAACGCGGCCTGCTCGAGCGGGCGCTCGAAGCATCCCGGCACAGCCAGATCGGCGCCGCACGCGCGCTTGGGCTCGGGTACCACCAGCTCAGAAGGCTGCTGAAGAAGCACGCGCTCGTCTGACCCGGCGTCGCACCAGTTCTCGACAGCGAACGGAGAACCACTCAGGCGCCCGTGGCTCCGGTTCAAGGGCTCGTGAAAAATGCAGGTGAAGGTTCGGCGTGATCCAACACGTCTCGACCCGCATTTCTCACCAGGTCAGGCAGCTCCAGCTCTTTCGGCTGCGGGCGGAAGGCCCGGAGACGGCGGTCGGGAGCCGGCGCGGCGGGTCGTGCGTCTCGGTCCTTCAGGCGGCCCGCGGCGAATCGCCGGTTCCGCCGGAGGT
>JAJECB010000339.1 GCA_022822245.1 Gammaproteobacteria bacterium | reverse complement strand
GGTGCGGGGGGAGGTCGGGGTCGCGGTCCGCCCGGAGAAGATCCGGCTGAGCGAGGCTCGACCCGCAGACGCGGGGTTCTCGTTCGAAGCGACGGTCGAGGACTACGCGTACTACGGGAGCGAGACCCACCTCTTTCTCGTCACCGCCGAGGGGGTGCGGCTCTCGGCAACGGTCCCCAACACCGATCGCGGCCCGATCCGGGCCGAGCGGGGGGCGCGCCGCTTCGTGAGCTGGCGCCCCGCCGACACCCTCGTCCTCACCGAGTAGCCTGGTTCCGGCAAGCTCCCTCAGCGCGGGCTAATCGCCCACAGCCGCCGACGGCGGAAACCGGTCGTCGAACCGCCTTTCAAGACGGTTGACCGTGTCGCGCAACTCCTCGAACATGCCTTCGAGCCGGGAGATGCACTCTCGGAGAACGGCTACGTCCCGGTGCAGGCTCCAGAAGAATCCCGCGAGGACCACGCCTACCCCAAGGATCGCGATCGTTTCCTGCGACAGAGCGTCCATGGTGCCCTCCTCTGCTCCTGCTGGCTTCAGGGTTCTCCGACGAGCGGAGCATATGCCCGTTGACCGCCCACCGTCTACGGAAGTGAACGGATTCGAGCCAAATTCCTACAAAGATTGAGCGGAATTCCGCACCCTGTCGCCGCGCGCCCCCGGTAGGCCCATCAGGCCGCGGCGCGGCGGCGGGTCCAGGAGACGCTCTCGTTGCCGCGGGCGGGCGCGTTCGGGACGAGCAGGGCGAGGACGAGCGACCCGGCCGCGATGCCGGCCCCGATGAGGAAGACGGTGGTGCGGCCCTCCTCGCCCAGCACCCACACCAGGCCGAGGATGGGCGGCAGCCCGACCGCCGCGATGTGGTTGATGGTGAACGACACCCCCGCCGTCGAGGCGATGTCCGCGGGATCCGCGATCTTCCGGAAGTAGCTCTGGATCGCGATGGCGAGGGCGAAGAAGAGGTGGTCGACGATGTAGAGACCGGCCGCGAGCCACGCCGTCTCGACGAAGGCGTACGCGGTGAAGACCCCGATGAGCCCGGTGTACTCGAGGATGAGGGCCGGGCGCTCGCCCCAGCGCGCGATGAGGGTGCCGACCCGCGGCGCGACCCAGATGGAGATGAGGCAGTTGACGAGGAAGAGGAGGGTGATGTCCCTCGCCTCGTAGCCGAAGGTCTCCACCATCATGAACGCGGCGAAGACGAGGAAGATCTGCCGGCGCGCGCCGGACAGGAACTCGAGCGCGTAGTAGAGCCAGTAGCGCGGCCGGAGCACGATCGCGGTGTTCTGGTGCACCGGGTTCCGGAAACGGGGGAAACCGAAGCGGCAAAGGGCCGCGATGCCGAGGGTGATCACCCCCCCGGCGAGAAACACCTGGAGGTAGGAGAGCCCGCCGAGGGTCAAGGCGCCGAAGACGAGGCCGTAGGTGGCGAGCGAGGCGAGCGCGGCGATCCCCCTCATGCGGCCGAGCACCACGGGAAGCTCGCGCGGGCTCGTCCACTGCATGGCGAGGGACTGCTCCATGGTCGCGAGGTAGTGGAAGCCGATCGACATCAGCACCGTCGTGAAGTAGATCCCCCACACCGAGGGCAGGAAGCCGACGAGGGCGACCCCGACCCCCATCACCGCGAGGGAGAGGATCGCGAAGGTCTGCTGGCGCCACACCAGCAGCATGAAGACGACGGTGAACGCGAGGAAGCCCGGCACCTCTCGAAGGCCCTGGAGGATGCCGATCTCGCGGCCCGTGAACGCCGCCTTCTCCACCACGAAGTTGTTGATGAGGACCGACCAGGTCTCGAAGGCGATGGGACTCGCGGCGGCGAAGAGGAGGAGCAGGATCTGCGGGCTCCGCCAGCCGCCCTCGAGCACCCCCGACCAGTCGGCGAGGATGGCGAGGCGGGGCGGATTCTTCCGTGGCGTGGGCATCGGGCGTGCAGCGCCGCTCGTTGGGCTCGGGCTGACTACTGTAAATCGATCGGACCCGGACGGGGGCGCCCGGAGGGCGCCGGCCGAGGCGGGTGCCGCGGGAGGCGGTTCGCGTTAGACTCCGGGTTCGGATTCCATGTTGACAACAGTTGCTCGACACCAGCTTCCGGCGCCCCGGGCCTCCGGCCCGTCAACATCAGAAGGAGAATCGGAAAATGAGGAGAATGCTCCACACCCTTCCCGCCGCCTGCGTGCTCGCATCGGGCATGGCGGTATCCACCGCGACCCTCGCCGAGGACAAGGTCGTCACCCTCTGGCACACCGAGCCCAATCCGCGCACGGTCGCGGTCATGGACGACATCATCGCCAAGTACGAAGCGATGAACCCCGGCATCAAGATCAAGCAGGAGCCGATTGCCTGGGGATCCCTCGACACGAAGCTCCAGGCCGCCCTCGCGGCCGGCGCCCCGCCTGACGCCTCGCACGGCCAGGCCTACGTGGAGCGCTCGCTTTCGGCCAAGGGCCTGCTGCTTCCCGTGAACGAGATCTTCGAATCCATCGGCATGGACGATCTCTACGAGACGGTGATGAAGCTCAACTGCCATCCCGACGGCAACTGCTACGGCATCGCTCACGAGTTCGGCACCGACCTCATCGTCTACCGCAAGGACTTCTACCGCGACGCGGGGCTCGACCCGGAGAAGGCGCCCGCCACGTGGGACGAGTGGCTCGAGCAGCTCAAGGCGCTGACGGTGGACACCGACGGCGATGGCAAGAACGACCGCTTCGGCCTCGGCCTCGCCGGTCCCGGCTTCTTCATCAACGAGGAGGTCTACATGTGGACGGGCTCGAACGGCGGGCGGCTCTTCGCCGAGAACCACCGGCCGACCTTCACCGAGGAGCCGGTGCTCGAGATGCTCGCCTTCTGGAAGGAGCTCGCGGACTGCTGCCTCGCGCCGGACTGGCTGAGCCACGGCTACCTCGACACCTTCGCCATGCTCGCGACCGGCAAGGTGGCCAGCATCTACGGCTGGG
>JAJECB010000178.1 GCA_022822245.1 Gammaproteobacteria bacterium | reverse complement strand
CCCGCGCCGGCCGCATCGACGGGTGTTCGAGGTCGAGGAGCACGACGTCCGCCTTCGCCCCCGGCGCGAGCCGCCCGAGGTCGTCCCGCCCCAGGGCCCGGGCTCCGCCGATGGTCGCGGCGCGGAAGAGTTCGCGGGTGTCGACGGCGCGAATGTTGCCCGCCATCACCCGGGCGAGGATGATCGCGAGCCGCATCTCCTCCACGAGGTTGTGGGGAGCGACGTCGGTCCCCATCGCCATGTTGACCCCGCGCGCCCGGTAGCGGCCGAAGTGAGCCATCGCGTGCCCGTAGCGGGCGAAGGGGGAGGGGCAGTGGGCGACGGTGGTTCCCGAGTCGGCGAGGCGGTCGAGGTCTCCGGCGGTGCGCCAGCGCAGGTCCGGGTGCTCGTCGATGAAGATGACGTGCCCGAGGACCGTGTCCGGACCGAGGAAGCCGATCTCGGCGGCGTACTCGAGCGGCGTCTTGCCGTGCCGGCGCACGATCTCGAGGAACTCGAGCTTCGACTGCGAGAGGTGAGTGGTGAGGGGGCGGCCGGTCTCGCGGGCGTGGGCGGCCGCGTCGCGGAGGGTCGACTCGGTGCAGGTCTCGATCTGCCCCGGGTAGACGATCCCCCGAAGGCGCCCGCTCGGGTGCTGCTCGGCGAGGTCCATGATCCGGATGGAGGCGTCGAACTCGCGCCGCCCGCGCGCCTCGTCCCAGTCGAAGCCGAGCTCGTGGCGGTGCTCGAGCTTCCAGTATGCATCGGCGAAGAACGAGCCGATGTAGACCCGAAGTCCGCTCCGCCCCGCGCAGTCGAGCCACCCGTCGACGGGGCTCGAGAGGTCCGCCACGGTGGTGACGCCGGAGAGGAGGAGCTCCGCGTAGGCCATCTCCATCGCGGCCTGGCGGCCCGGCTCGTCGAGGGTGAACGCGCAGGAGCGCTCGTAGAGCCCGGTGTCGTACATCTCGGGGACCCCGTGGTCCTCGCGCACGCCCTTGCTCGACGGCTCGGTGTGGGGGTGCGAGTGGACGTTGATGAGCCCCGGCATGACGAACCGGCGCGAGCCGTCGACGGTGCGGTCGGCGGGGCCGTCGTACCGGCCCCCGACGTGGACGATGCGGTCGGCGGTGAACGCGACGTCGCCATCCTGGAGATAGCGATGCCCCTCGCCGTCCCACGACGCGATCCAGGCCGCGTTGCGGATTACGGTGGTGCCCTCGGTTCGGGTTCCGGTCTCGGCCATGGTGCCTCCCCTCCAGTGTTCGTCACGGGCGTGGCCGTGGATTTCAGCGCCCGCGCCAGCCGGGTTTTCGGCCCGTCCTCTTGCGCGGTCGGTTGCGAGCCCGGATCATGCACGGGTTTGCATTCTTCTTCCAACCATCTCCCTTCATCGCCCTTCCGGAGGTTCCATGAAGCCCGAGATCCGCGACGCGCTCGCCGGGTGCAGCACCGCCACCATCACCATGCAGCTCATCAAGCGGGGCCTTCGCGCCACCGCCATGCGGGGGGTGGCGCCGCTTGCGCCCGACCAGGGGCGTATCGTCGGCGAGGCCTACACGGTGCGCTTCATTCCCATGCGCGAGGATCTCTCGGACCCGTCCATCCTCGGCTCGCCGCACAACCACCAGCGGGTCGCGATCGAGGACTGCCCGGCGGGCGCGATCCTCTGCATGGACGGGCTCGGGAACGGCGACGTGGGCACCCTCGGCGATATCCTCGCGGAGCGGCTGCGGGTGCGCGGGGTGGCGGCCTGCGTGACGGACAGCGCGACCCGGGACGCCGAAGCGGTGCTCGCGACCGGCTTCCCGGTATGGTGCAACGGGCGCGCGGCGCCGCCCAACATCACCGGGCTCGCGATGGGCGACCGTCAGACTCCCATCGGATGCGGCGGGGTCGCGGTGATCCCGGGCGACGTGCTCGTCTGCGACGGGGACGGGGTGGTGGTGATCCCGCAGGCGATGGTCGAGGAGGTGGCGGCGGGCGCGGTCGAGCAGGAGACCCTCGAGACCTTCGTCCAGGAGCGGATCCGGGCCGGTTACTCGGTGACCGAGAGCTATCCCCCCAACGCGGAGACCCTCACCGCCTTCGAGGCGTGGAAGGCGCGGCGAGGCGCGGCCTGACCGCAATCGTGCCGGGCGGTCCCGGCGTTCCGGACTCAATCGAATCACCGGCCGGCGGGGAGTCCCGCGGGCGGCGGAACCCAGAGCAGGAGGAGAATGACGGATGGCGCGCATCGCGATCGGCGGCTTTCAGCACGAGACCAACACCTTCGCACCCTCGCTCGCGACCCTCGCGGACTTCGAGGCGGGCGGACCCTGGCCGGAGCTCACCAGCGGGCCGGGGCTGCCGGATCGCTTCCGCGGCATGAACATCTCGATTGCGGGGTTCGTCGAAGAGGCGGAGCGGGCGGGCCACCGCCTCCTTCCGACCACCTGGGGGGCGACGTCGCCGTCGTCGTACGTCACCGAGCACGCCTACGAGCACATCGCGGGGCTAATCCTGGACGGGCTGCGGGCGGTCCGTCCTTTCGACGCGGTGTACCTCTGCCTGCACGGGGCGATGGTGGCCGAGCACCACCAGGACGGGGAAGGGGAGCTGCTGCGCCGGGTGCGCTCGCTCGTCGGCAACGACATCCCGGTCGTCGCCTCGCTCGACCTTCATTCCAACACGACGCCGGAGATGATCGAGAACGCGGACGCGCTCGTCGGGTATCGCACCTACCCCCACATCGACATGGCCGACACGGGGCGGCGGAC
>JAJECB010000074.1 GCA_022822245.1 Gammaproteobacteria bacterium | reverse complement strand
CACGCTTTCGGGCGGGGAGCAGCAGATGCTCGCCATCGCGCGCGGGCTCATGGCACGGCCGAGGGTCATGCTCCTCGACGAGCCGTCGCTCGGCCTCTCTCCCATCCTCGTCGGCGACATCTTCGCCATCATCCACCGCTTGAGCGAGGAGCGCGGCGTCGCCATGCTGCTCGTGGAGCAGAACGCGAGGGCCGCCCTCGACATCGCCGGTTTCGGCTACGTGATGGAGATCGGGCGGGTGGTGATGGACGGTCCCGCCGAACGGCTCAGGCAGAACCGGGACATCCGGGAGTTCTACCTCGGCGCGCAGGAGCGGAGCCAGCGCGGCGAGCGGCGCTGGAAGCGCCGGAAGACCTGGCGCTAGGAGAGGGAGGGGGCAGGGGATGCAAGACCGTCGGGAAGGAGCCGCGCTCCCGCCCGCCGCCCCGGCCGGCGTCGGCCTTGACGAGCGTCCCTTTCTCATCGACGGCTGCGACACGCTGGTGAAGCTCTTCCTGCTCCGCTGCCGGACCCTCGGCGAGCGCACCGCGCACCGCGAGAAGGAGCTCGGGATCTGGAGGAGCCATTCGTGGGCGGCGTTTCTCGACGCCGCCCGCGCGATCGGCCTCGGGCTCGCGGAGCTGGATCTGAAGCGCGGCGACGTGGTCTCGATCCTCTCCGAGGACAACAAGGAGTGGATCTACACCGACATCGGCGTCCAGTGCGTCGGCGGAATCGTGTCGGGCATCTACACGACGGACAGCCCCGAGCAGGTCGCGTACCTGCTCGAGGATTCGGGAAGCCGGTTCCTCGTCGTCGAGAACGACGAGCATCTCGACAAGTTTCTGGAGATCCGCGACCGGGTTCCGGAGGTCAAGAAGTGCATCGTGCTCGACCGGGACGGGCTCGACGACTTCTCCGACGACCAGGTCCTGTTCCTCGACGAGCTCCGCGAGATCGGGCGCCGGGCGCACGCGCGGGACCCGGACCGCTTCCGGCGAGAGGTGGAGGCGTCGCGGCCCGACGACATCGCGGTGCTGGTCTACACCTCCGGCACCACCGGTCCGCCGAAGGGGGCGATGATCTCGCACGAGAACATCGTCTTCTCCGTGTCCTCGGGCCTTTCCGTGCTCCCGGCCGAGGAGGGCGACGAGCAGCTCTGCTTCCTGCCGCTTTGCCACATCCTCGAGCGGTTGGTCTCGGTCTTCGCGCCGATCGCCGCGAAGTCGGTGGTGAACTTCGCCGAGAGCATCGAGACCGTCTTCGACAACCTGCGGGAGGTCTCGCCCGCCGCCTTTACCGCGGTGCCCCGGATGTGGGAGAAGCTCCACGCGCGCGTCGTGATGCTCTCCCGGGACGCGACCCCGGTCGGCCGCTGGGCCTTCGACCGGGCGCTCGCCTGCGGCATGGAGCGCGCCGAGTACCGCATGGACGGGCGTCCGGTGCCGCGGCGGCTCGAGGCGCGGTTCCGGTTCTGGGACCGGCTGGTGCTCTCGAACCTTCGCCGGATGATCGGTCTTGACGGCGCGCGCCGCATCACCACCGGCGCGGCGCCCATCTCCCCGGATCTGGTGAAGTGGTACTGGGCCATCGGGCTCGTCATGCTGGAGGGGTACGGCCAGACGGAGAGCTCGGGCGTCCTGTCGGTGAACCTGCCGGGCCGGAACAGGACCGGCTCCGTCGGCACCGTGGTTCCGGGAGTGGAGCTGAAGATCGCCCCGGACGGCGAGATCCTCGCGAGAGGCCCCCTCGTCTTCCGGGGCTACTGGAACAACCCGGAGAAGACCGCGGAGACCGTCCGCGACGGATGGCTGCACACCGGCGATGTCGGGCGGATCGACAACGAGGGCTTCGTCTGGATCACCGGGCGCATCAAGGACATCATCATCACCGCGGGCGGCAAGAACATCACCCCGGCCGAGATGGAGAACCAGATGAAGTTCTCGCCCTATGTTTCGGACGCCGTCGTGATCGGGGATCGGCGCAGGTTCCTGACCGCCCTCATCATGATCGACCAGGAGAACGTGGAGCGGTTCGCCCAGGAGAACCGCGTGCCCTTCTCGGACTTCGCCTCGCTCTGCGCCTCCCGTCCGGTGCAGGATCTCATGCGCGCCGAGGTGGAGACGGTGAACACAAGGTTCGCCCAGGTGGAGCAGGTGAAGGACTTTCGCCTCATCGACGTTCTCCTCACCCCCGAGGACGACGAGTTGACGCCCACCATGAAGCTCCGGCGCGGCTTCGTGGAGGAGAAGCACAAGGCGCTGATCGACGAGATGTACTGAGCAGCCAGGGAGACCAACCATGAAGTTTCCGAAATCTATCGCGGTGGGCGCGTTCGCGGCAGTGGCGCTCGCCCTGCCGCCGGCCCTTGCCGATCAGGGAGTCAGCGACGACGAGATCGTCGTCGGTTCGGTGAGCGACCTCTCGGGGATCTTCGCCGCGTTCGGCGCCCCCGCCATGTCCGCCGCGCAGATGCACTTCGACGAGGTGAACGCGGCCGGCGGCATCCACGGGCGGAAGATCCGGTTCGTGGTGGAGGACAGCGGCTACCAGATGCCGAAGGCGATGCAGGCGTACAACAAGCTCATCAATCGCGACAAGGTGTTCGCGATGCTGCTCTCGCTCGGGACGCCGATGAACATCGCGGGCATGAAGCTGATGACCCCGAAGAACATTCCGAACATCGTCCCGCTGACCGCGGCGCGGCAGATGCTGGAGGAACCGATTCGGCTTCGCTTCGTAGGTTCCGCCTCGTACTACGACCAGACGCGGCTCGGGGCGCGGTACCTCGCGGAGCAGCGCGGCGCCTCGAAGGCGTGCACCATGTTCATCCCCTCCGACTTCGGCAAGGAGATCGAGGAGGCGATGCGCGAGGAAGCCGCTTCGAACCCCGCCCTCGAGTACGTCGCCGAGACCACCCACAAGCCCGACGAGACCGATTTCGTCGGGTCGCTCCAGAAGCTCAACGCCGAGGGATGCGAGCTCATCGGTCTCGCGCTCGGGATCCGGCAGGTCATCACCGTGCTCGGAACCGCGAAGAAGCTCGGACTCGCCCACTTCACGTTCCTCGGCTCGTCCGGCTCGTTCCATACGGTGCTCGCCAAGGTGCCGGGGGGCGTGACCGAGGGGTTCTTCGCGACCTCCGGCTGGGTCGACCTCGCCTCGCGGGCGAACGAGCCGGCACCGGCCGCCTTCATCGCCGCCTTCATGAAGGAGTTCGGGGAGTTCCCGAGCACCGGGGCGATGCTGGGCTACTTCGGCGCGACCGGCTTCACGCGGGCTCTGGAGGCGGCGGGCCGCGACCTCACCGTGGACAGCTTCCTCGCCGCGATGGAGAGCCTCGACTACTACGACGAGCTCAGCGACAACCACGTCAACTACTCGGCCGACGACCACCAGGGGTCCGACAAGACCATCCTGTCCGTCGTCGAGGCCGAGAACTGGAAGGTCATCGCCCGCCTCGAATGACGCTGGCAGCTTGAGCGGCGAGAGGGGCGGGTCGTCCATCGCCGACCCGCTCCGCCGCATCCGGGCACCGCCGTGCCCCCGCGAGCGCGGGCTCTCAGGCTGCGGGGGGCCGAGCGGGTGCGGTGGCGGCGATGACCTTCGAGCCCGGGACTCGCCATCGGAAGCGGGCCAGACCGACGAGTGCCAACCTTTCGGGAGTCGCCATCCGATTGACCGATATACAGGTCATAAGTATCCTTATGACTGTTTTATCGGTCATTTTGAATCTCATGCCAAGCAATCTCCGCACGTACTCGCGTCTTTCCGAGGAAGCGCTGGCGCTCCTCGGAAAGCAGATCAGGCTCGCCCGGAAAGGGCGGCGCATGTCCGAGAAGGATCTCTCGGACCGTGTCGGCGTCGCCAGGAGCACCCTGCAGCGGATCGAGAAAGGCGACCCCGTGGTCGAGATCGGTCTCGTGTTCGAGGCGGCCGTCCTCACCGGGGTCGACCTGTTCGTGCCGGCGGCTACCACCCTTGCCCCGCAGCTCAATCGGCTCGACGACAAGCTTGCACTGATGCCGGGTTCGATCCGGAAGGCCACGCGCGCGGTCGATGATGACTTCTGAGGTCGACATATCGCCGCCGCGCGAAGCCTATGTCTGGATCTGGTTGCCGGGCAGAATGGAGCCGGTGGTGGCGGGCCGCATTCAGCCGGAAGGAGAGAGGTACATCTTCAACTACGGGCGCTCCTACCTTGCCCGCGAAGATGCCATGCCAATCCATCTGCCCGAATTGCCGCTGACGCCCGGCGCAATTGCACCCGAACCTCCGCTGGAGATGGCCAACGCATTGCGCGACGCCTCACCCGACGCCTGGGGACGCCGGGTCATCATCAGTCGCCTGACCGGTGCCCGGGGCAGATCGGCGGATCTCGTGGACCTGGACGAGCTGACGTACATGCTGCAGTCGGGCTCCGACCGGATCGGTGCGCTCGATTTCCAGGCATCGCCTTCGGACTACGTTCCACGCGAGAACGACAATGCGCCTCTCGATCAGCTTCTGACGGCCGCCGAGCGGGTCGACCAGGGACTGCCCCTGAGCCTGGATCTGGCGGAAGCGTTGCAGCACGGCTCGGCAATCGGAGGCGCAAGGCCCAAGGCCCTCGTCCGGGATGGCGGAGCCAAGTACGTCGCGAAGTTCTCCTCTTCCGACGACGTCTATGCCGTGACCAAGGCCGAGTTCATTGCCATGCGCCTCGCCGGCTTCGCGGGTCTGGATGTCGCGCCGGTCAAGCTCGTTCGGGTGATGAGCAAGGATGTTCTCCTGATCCGTCGTTTCGATCGGGAGTTGACCGAGGCGGGCTGGGTCCGACGCGCCATGGTGTCCGCGTTGACGCTCCTCGGCCTCGACGAGCGTATGGCGGCCCACGCGTCCTATGAGGAGCTTGCCGATATCGTCCGGGCCCGATTCACTGCCCCGGTGGACACGTTGAGGGAGCTCTTCTCCCGAATGACGTTCAACATCCTGGTGGGCAACACGGACGATCACGCCCGCAACCATGCGGCCTTCTGGGACGGTAACTACTTCACCCTCACCCCGGCCTATGACATCTGCCCGCAGTCAAGGGTCGGGCGCGAGGCCTCGCAGGCCATGCAGATCCACGGGCGCGAGCGCCGCAGCCAGTTGTCGCTGTGTCTCGCTGCGGCCGGCCGATTTCGCCTGCGGGGTCACGATGCGTTGGAGATCATGAAGCGTCAGATATCGACGATCCGGCGGAACTGGGACACGGCTTGCGACGAGGCGCGGCTGGGTGACGCGGATCGGCGATTGTTCTGGCGACGGCAGTTTCTCAACGATCTCGCGTTCGAAGGTCTGGAGCAGCCGCTTGGCGCAAGCATCGGGTCTCTCCCCGATGAGTAAGCGCGACGTCCTCTTCGTCCCGTGAACGCACAACACGGGCCGCTCGGTCAACGGAGTCCGTCGACCGCGACCGTGGTCATGTGAGCCCCCCGGGCGCCTCCCTTCCGACCCGATCGCGCCTCGCGCGCGCCCGATGCGGGCCATCCTCTCCACTTCGCAACAGGACACTCAGAATTTGGAGACGGAGGTCTCCTTGTCGGTGATGAACTCGAGGAGGGCCGGCTGTCCCTCGCGGGTTGCCCGGATCCCGCGCTCGATGGCGGGGACGATCTCGCCCGGCTCGGTCACCCGCTCGCCAAAGGCGCCGAACGCGCGGGCCATCGCCGCGTAGTCGCCGGAGATGTCGGTGCTGCGGTACTTCTCGGTCGAGACCGGCATCACCTTGAGCTCGATCGCCATCGAGAAGTTGTTGAGGAGGATGGAGAGGATCGGGATCCGCTCGCGCACCGCGGTCTCGAAGTCCATGCCGGTGAAGCCGATCGCCGCGTCGCCCCACACGTTGATGCAGAGCTTGTCGGGGGCGGCGAGCTTCGCCCCCATCGCGAGGCCGAGCCCGTAGCCGAGCTGAGTGGTCTTGCCCCAGCCGAGGTAGCTGAGCGGCTCGGTGCTCACCCAGAACGGGGAGAGCTGGTCGCGGGGGCTCCCCGCGTCGTGGGTGATGATGGTGTTCGCGAGGTCGACGGTGCGGGCGAGTTCGGCGAGCACCCGGTAGGGGGAGAGGGGCGCCGAGTTCGAGCCCCGCTTCGGTTCCCACTCCGCGAGCCACTCGTCGCGGATGGACGCGATGCGGGCCGCGACCGGGGCGGCGTCGCGCGCCTCCTTGCCGCGGAGCCGATCCGCCACCGCCTCGTTGAGGGCGTCGAGGGTGAGGCCGGCGTCGCCGACGAGGGCGTGATGGGCGCGCACGTTCTTGTTGAGGTCCACAGGGTCGAGGGTCGCGTGCACGATGGTCGGGCCCACCGGCATGTCCACCCCGAAGTTGGTCTTGGTGAAGCTGCACCCGATGCCGAAGACGAGGTCCGCCTCATTCAGGAAGGTGTGAACCGGCTTCGGGATCGCGAGCCCCCCGGAGCCGAGGGAAAGGGGGTGGTTCTCGGGGAACGCGCTCTTGCCCTGGAGGCTGGTGGTGACCGGGCCGGCGAGCTGCTCGGCGAGGCGCTTCAGGGCCGGCCAGGCCTTCGCGTAGTGCACCCCCTGGCCCGCGTAGATGACGGGGCGCTCGGCCTCGACGAGAAGGGCGGCGACCCGCTCCACGTCGTCCGGATCCGGACCCGACCGGGTGCTCATGACCGGGTCGTAGGCAAGGGGTTCCGCGACCTCTTCCCCGAACAGGTCGGCCGGCACCTCCACGACGGCGGGGCCGGGCCGCCCGTTCCGGAGCTGGGTGAAGGCGCGGCGGAGCACGTTCGGGATCTCCGCCGCGCTCGTCACCGGCTCGCACGACTTGGTGACCGGGCGGAAGGCGGCCGTCGAGTTGAAGTTGGGGCGCACGTGGGCGATGTCGCGCGGGTAGCCCATCGGCATTACGAGGATCGGAACCGACTCGCCGAACGCCTGCGCAACCCCGCCGAACGCGTTCTCCGCCCCCGGGCCATGCTGCATCGCGAAGACCCCGATCCGGTCACCGGAGCTCAGCCTCGCCATCGCGTCCGCCATGTGGAGCCCGATCCGCTCCTGGCGCACGATGACGGGCCGGATGTCCGCCCGCGCGGCGTGCTCGAGGATGTGGTTCACCGGGTACCCGATGAGCGTGTCGACTCCCTCGCGCTTGAGGATCTCGGCGATCGCGTCGGCCGCTTTCATGCATGCATCTCCTGGCGTTGCCCTTCTTTGTCTTCGTCGGCGGGAGGCCGCACGTTCCGTGCGTTCCCGGTGGCGATTCTCGCAGTTGTCCGCCTTGCGCGTGCTCCGGCCTCAGCTCCGTGCCCGGGAGCCCGTCGGGTCGTACATCGCGCGAAGGCTCGCCCGGGCCGGGATCCGATCGCCCCCGACGTCGATCTCGAACCGTCCCCCCGCGATCCATTCGGCGGTGACCGCCTCGTCCGCGCGCACGTAGCCGAGCCCCACCGACCCCCCGAGGGTGTGCCCGTAGTTGCCGGAGGTGAGGTACCCGACCACCTCTCCGTCCCGGAGGACGGGCTCATGGTGGTAGAGGATCGTCTCCGGGTCCTCCAGCAGGAACTGGACGAGGCGCTTGGTGAGCGGCCGCTCGCGCTGGCGGAGGAGGGCGTCGCGCCCGATGAAGTCGACCGGCTTCTGGAAGTCGCAGACGAAGCCGACCCCCGCTTCGAGCGGGGTGTCCTCCTCCGCCACGTCGTGCCCGAAGTGGAGGAACTTCTTCTCGATGCGGCACGAGTCGAGGGCGTGGAAGCCGGCAAGCCGGATGCCTCCATCCGCGCCATCCGCCGCGCTGCCGTCCCCGGCTCCCCCGTCACCGTCCATCAGCGCGTCGAAGACGTGGCGGGCTTCCGTGGCCGGGACGTAGAGCTCCCAGCCGCGCTCGCCGACGTAGGAGACGCGGATCGCCCGCGCGAGGGTGCAGCCGATCTCCACCTCCCGCGAGGCGCCGAACGGGAAGCTCCCGGCGGCAAGGTCCTCGCCGGTCAGCGACTCGAGGTGGCCCTGGCTGCCCGGCCCCATCACCCCGAGGGTCGCCCACCCGGCGGTGATGTCCGCGACCACGCAGTCGGCCTCCGGGGGCACGCGGCGGCGGAGCCAGTCGAGGTCGCGGACCGCGCTCGCTGCCGCCGTCACCACCCAGTACCGGTGCTCGGCGAGGCGGGTGACGGTGAGGTCCGCCTCGATGCCCCCCCGTTCGTTCAGCCAGTGGGTGTAGACGATGCGCCCCGGCTCGACGTCCACGTTGGCGGTGCACACGCGCTGGAGCACCCCGGTCGCGTCGCGGCCTTCCACGAGGTACTTGGTGAAGCTCGACTGGTCGAAGAGGGCGACGCCCTCGCGCGCCGCGCGGTGCTCGGCCGCCGAGTGCTCGAACCAGTTCTGGCGGCCGAAGGAGTATTCGTAGGCCGGCTCGACCCCGGCCGGCGCGTACCAGTTTGGGCGTTCCCAGCCGGCCGTCTCCCCGAAGCAGGCCCCGCGCGCGGCGAGTCGCTCGTGGAGCGGGGAGTGGCGCACGTTCCGCGCCGTCTCGTACTGCCGGTACGGGTAGTGGCGCGCATAGAGAAGCCCGAGGGTCTCGCTCACCCGCTCCCGGAGGTAGCGTCGGGTGTTCTGGACCGGGACCATCCTTCGCACGTCGTTGCCCGCGAGGTCGAGGGGGGCGTGCCCCCGCTCCATCCACTCCGCGACCGCCTTGCCGACCCCGCCCCCGGACTGGATCCCGACCGAGTTGAGGCCGCACGCGACGAAGAAGTTCCGGAGCCCCGGCGCCTCCCCGATGTGGAACTGGTCGTCCGGAGTGAAGCTCTCGGGGCCGCAGAAGAAGCTCCGCCAGCCGATCTCGCCGAGGACCGGGATCCGGTGCATGGCGTCCTCGAGGACCGGCATGAGCTGCTCCTCGGCGTGGCCCGGCAGCTCGTCGAAGCAGAAGTCGGCGGGAAGCTCGGAGACGTCGATCGGGCGGGCGACCGGCTCGAAGGCCCCGACGAGGAGGCTCCCCGCATCCTCCCGGATGTAGGCCGCGATGTCGTAGTCGCGAAGGGTCGGGAGGTCGGCGGGGAGGTCCGGGATCTTCTCGGTGTGGGCGTAGTAGTGCTCGCAGGCGTAGAGGGGCACGTTCACCCCCGCCATCCGCCCGACGTCCCGCCCCCAGAGGCCCGCGCAGTTGACCACGAAGTCCGCCTTGACATCGCCGGCGTTGGTCCCGACGCCGGTGACGCGGCCGTTCTCGTGGTGCACGGCGGTGACCGTCACCCCTTCGAGGCAGCGCGCCCCCCGGCCGCGGGCGCCCCGGATGAACGCCGCCACCACGTCGACGGGGCTCGCCCTCCCGTCCGTCGGCACCCAGGTCCCGCCGACGAGCCCGTCCTTGTTGATGAGCGGGTAGAGGGAGGCGATCTCGTCGGCCGTCACGAGGTGCACCTTCGTCAGCCCGAACCCGTTGTTCATCGCGGCAAGGCGTTTCAGCTCCTCGAAGCGGTCCCGGCTGTGGGCGATGGCGAGGCTCCCGACCGCCCGGAACCCGGTCGACTGGCCGGTCTCCTCCTCGATCTCGGTGAGGAGGTCGCGCGCGTAGACGAGGAGCTTCGCGAGGCTCTCGTGCGGGCGCACGGTGCCGATGAGGCCCGCCGCGTGCCAGGTGGTCCCGCCCGCGAAGCGCTCCCGCTCGAGGAGCAGCACGTCGCTCCAGCCGAGCTTCGCGAGGTGGTAGGCGGTGCTTGCACCGATGACCCCGCCGCCGATGACGACGGCCGAGGCCCGCTCCGGTAGTGCTGGCTGCGCCATCTGGATCGTCTCCCGGATCTGGCCCTTGCGTGCGGCGGCAGCTTACCCGGCCGGGCCGCCGGCGGGACCGATGCCGCGCCGGCGGATCATGCTCCCGGCGCCGGCCGGACGGAAGAGGGGCCGGGGCGGCCCATGAAGTCGAAGTCGCAGCCCCGGTCGGCTTGAGTAACGGTGTCGAGGAAGAGGCGGAGGTAGCCGCGCTCCGACCCCGGGTGGGGCGGGGGCGGGGTCCACCGCTCGCGCCGTGCGGTGATCTCCTTCTCCGGCACCAGCAGGTCGAGGCGCCGCGCGCCGACGTGGAGCCGGATTCGGTCGCCGGTCTCGACGAGGGCGAGCGGGCCGCCGATCGCGGACTCCGGGGTGACGTGCAGCACGATGGTGCCGAACGCGGTGCCGCTCATGCGGGCGTCCGAGATCCGCACCATGTCCCTGACGCCGCGCGCCGCGAGCTTCTTCGGGATCGGGATGTAGCCTGCCTCCGGCATGCCGGGCGCGCCCTTCGGCCCCGCCCCGCGGAGCACGAGGACGTCGTCCGGCTCGACGTCGAGGTCCGGGTCGTCGACGCGCGCCGCGAGGTCCGCGAGCGAATCGAACACCACCGCGCGCCCCGTGTGGTCGAGGAGGCGGGACGAGGCGGCGGAGTGCTTGATGACCGCTCCGCCGGGGGCGAGGTTGCCGCGGAGGATCGCCATGCCCCCGGTCGGGCGGATCGGCGCGTCCCGGGTCCGGACCACCGTCTGGCCCGGCACCCGGTCCCCCAACTCGATGTTCTCGCCGAGGGTCCGGCCCGATACGGTGAAGGCTTCGGTGCGGAGCTCCGAGCGCAGCTCCCGCAGCACCGCGTTCAGCCCGCCCGCGTCGTGGAGGTGCTCCATGTAGTGGTCCCCGGTGGGCTTGAGGTCGACGAGCACCGGGACGCGGCGGCCGATTGCGTCGAACTCGTCGAGGTCGACCTCGATCCCGAGACGGCCCGCGACCGCGGTGATGTGCACGAGTCCGTTCGTCGAGCCGCCGATCGCCTGCAGGGTGACGAGCGCATTGTGGAACGCGTCCCGGGTCATGATCCGCTCCGGGCGGAGGTCCTCGGCCGCGATCTCGACCGCGCGCCGGCCGGTGCGCTCGGCGAAACGCTCGCGGTCCGCGTGCACCGCGGGGATGGTGGCGCCCCCCGGCAGCATCATCCCGAGCGCCTCCGTCATGCAGGCCATGGTGCTCGCGGTCCCCATCACCATGCAGGTCCCCGCGGTGGGGGCGAGCCGGTCGTTCACGTCCTCGATTTCTTCGTCGTCGAGCTCCCCCGCCCGGTACATGCCCCAGAAACGGCGGCAGTCGGTGCACGCCCCGAGCCGCTCGCCCCGCCAGTGTCCGGTCATCATCGGCCCGGTGGGGAGGACGAGGGCCGGCACGTCCGCGCTCGCCGCGGCCATGAGTTGGGCGGGGATGGTCTTGTCGCAGCCGCCGATGAGGACCACCGCGTCCATCGGCTGAGCCCGCACCATCTCCTCGGTGTCCATCGCCATCAGGTTCCGGAGGAACATGCTGGTGGGATGCGAGAACGACTCGTGAAGGGAGATGGTGGGGAAGGCCATCGGCAGCCCGCCCGCGAGCATCACCCCCCGTTTCACCGCCGCGACGAGCCGCGGCACGCTCGCGTGGCAGGCGTTGTAGTCGCTCCCGGTGTCCGCGATGCCGATGATGGGGCGATCGAGGGCGTCGTCGGAGTACCCCATCGCCTTGATGAACGCCTTGCGCAGGAACAGGGAGAACCCCTCGTCCCCGTAGCGGGTGAGCCCCTTTCGCATCCCCCGCAGGTTCGTCCCGTCCGTCATCGTCTGCCGCCGATCGCTGCCGTGCCCGCGCGAAGCCTATCACCCCCCCTTCCGCCCGCCGGGAGTCGTTGGGTTGCTCCGCTCCTCAGATGCGCATGTTGCCGAACGCGAGCAGTCCCGCGAGAAACGCATCCGCCTGAACGCTCCTTCGTACCGTGGTCCAATCGCGGAATGCCTGCTCCGCACGGTCCACCAGGTCGACGACATCCCGCCGCGTGAATCGTCGCGTCGTGTCGTGTCGTAGTCGGCTTCGCGGCGGGCCTGCTGGAGGTCGACGAACGTCGCCGCAACGCCAATCAGCTCCGGCTGGACCGCTTGACCGTTCATCCCTGGGCTGAGCTTTGGAGAGACCCCACCTTCCGAGAATTGCTGCGCCACTTTCTTCATGTCACCGTGGAGAATGCGCGCGCCAGACAACCTCGGAGAGCCGCCCGATCCCCACCGGGAAACATGCGCTTCGTCGCTTCGTCGACCAGCAGGTGAAAGAGAGCGTAGTACGACGCCGAAATCGCCCGACGAAGGCTCGCCTGCAGCGGCCGCCGGGGTTCCTTGAGGGCAAGCTGCCGGGCCTGCCGCAACAGGTCTGCGTGCAGGCTCACAAGAGTCTAGACGGTCTCGGTAGCGCCACGAAATCGCACGTAGACCCACGACCCGTCCTTGGTCTCGCGCCGCACTTGAGCGCGTACGATGTCTCGCAGCCGAGAACGTGTATCGAAATCGACGTCCTCTTCCTCCAACATGACCCACACCCATACGGCAGGGTCGTCCGTCGAATCAGGACCCATCTCGACCTGCCATGAACTGACCGGGGTCGGGAGATTCGGCAGCTCGGCGAGCGCAGACTCTATGGTTGTCGCGGTAGTTTCCACTTCCTGGAACCGGCAGCCCTTGCTGATGCTGGAGCGAGACTATAGCCGGACCGCACCGATCTGGAAACTGCGAATCGCGGCCCACGACTCCTGCGCGGTCCCGACGTGGTCCCGTGCCAGCATAGCGGCACCCGATGCCCGCGGCGTGGAGCGTCCTCGTCGGGTCAGGCGCACGACGGCAACTCGGAGTTCTGTCCCTGTCAGCGTTGAAACCAATCCGGATCGGCTCTAGACTCGTTACCGGCTCCCAGGACGTACGAGAGTGGTAGCTCCGCGTTGAACGGGGTTCCGTCGTGGAACGTCACCTCGTTACCGGCTCCCAGGACGTACGAGAGTGGTAGTGCCCACCCTTCACTGATGCTCAAGAGATCGACACGGTGCGAACGGAATTCCAGCCAGGAGACGTGCTCACCATGAGCAATCTGTACACTCGGCTCGTCACTGATGATAACCATCAGACGGAAGCATTGGTCGATCTCTTGGAAAGAATTCTTGAGACTGGTGTCGAGCAATTTCGAGACTTCGTCGCTCAGGTATTGCTTGGTAACCCGACAGACGAAGAGAAGAAGAATCATTTTCTTGAGCAATTAGGGAAGTCAAGGGATCCGATTTCCATGGAGACACAGTTCCGGACACCCCAACAAGATGTCCCGGATTTTGTCGTATTGGAAGGGGGGCACCCAATCTGTATAGTGGAGGTCAAGGTCAACGCCCCAGTCTTGGCGCCGCAGCTCAGAAAATACGGCGAGTTTCTTCATAATCGTGAATTGAATCATGGAAGACCAACCGCTCTTGTTCTATTGTCGCACGTCACTAGTGTCCCAAGAAACCCTCGTTCTACTCCCATAAGCTATTGTTTTTCTGTAATAAAACGGGCATTTGGGGCTGTCATCGACTTGAACGGGCCGAAGGTGTACGCCCATGCTTGGCCCGTGGCGGTCACGGGAGCA
>JAJECB010000220.1 GCA_022822245.1 Gammaproteobacteria bacterium | reverse complement strand
CGACCTCCCTTGGGTATTCCGAACACTCGGCTCAGCTTTCGAGACGGCGCCTGGCCGACTCGCCGCGCCGACTCAGCCGATGGGAAAAATGGCCGCGAGGATCAACGCGATCACGACGCCCGCGATGATGGTCCCCCAGATGCTGTCCAATGGGTTCATGGACTCTCTCCTGCTGCCTGGTCCGGAGGCCCGTCCGCAAGGGGGGCCTCGCCCGCGGATCGTACCGGCAGCGGGCGGGAATGGCCAGTGCGCCCGCGGGAAGCCCCCCGAGCGCCGCCGCCCGCGACGGGGACGGCGCGCGAGCGCTACCCGTCCGCGCCGCTCCCTTCCGCGTGCCGCCAGACGCACGTGCCTCCCGCCGCACGATCGAGCTGGTCGAGCCGCGCCTCGTGACGGGCGAGCTCCTCGGCGGACGCCCGCACCACCCGAAGCGCGGGCCCTGCCCCGCGCTCGACGCGCCGCCGGCGCACCGCCGCGGGAGCGAGGTCCATGCGGGTCTGGCCACCGGTCATCGCGAGGTAGACCTCCGCGAGGAGCTCCGCGTCGAGGCGCGCGCCGTGCACGGTCCGGCGCGAGTGGTCCACCCCGTAGCGGGCGCAGAGCGCGTCGAGGTTGTTGCGCTGACCGGGATGCCGGCGCCGGGCGAGCTCGAGGGTGTCCAGGACCGGGTGGCGCCCGCTCAGGGGGAGGCGCGAGCAGCGCACGAGCTCCGCGTCGAGAAAGGCAAGGTCGAAGGGGGCGTTGTGGATGATGAGCTCGGCCCCGTCGACGAACGCGAGGAACTCGTCCGCGAGGTCCGCGAATCTCGGCTCGTTCATGAGGTCCGCGTGCGACATGCCGTGAACGCGCTCCGCCCCCGCCTCGATCTCGCGCTCGGGGTTGAAGTGGCGATGGAACGCCGCGCCGGTGAGCCGGCGGTCCACGAGCTCCAGCGCCGCCGCCTCGATCACGCGGTGGCCCTCCTCGGGGTCGAGACCTGTCGTCTCGGTGTCGAGGACGATCCGGCGCATCGAGGTCCCCGCCGCCATCGCTCAGCCGGAGCTTCCGGCCCGCTCCGCGGCGCGTCCGTCGGTCGACGCCCCGCTTCCGACTGCCGCCGCCTCCGCGCGCGCCCGCCGGTCCACCCGCTCGTTCTCCGGGTGCCCGCTGTGGCCCCGCGTCCAGACCCAGTCCACGTCGTGCCCGGACGCCGCCTCTTCCAGCCGATGCCAGAGGTCGACGTTCTTGACCGGCTGCCCACCCGCCGTGCGCCAGCCCCGCCGCTTCCATGCCGCGATCCAGCGAGTGATCCCGTCACGCACGTAGGTCGAATCGGTGACCAGCCGCACCCGGCACGGGCGGCGCAGCGCTTCGAGCCCGTGGATGGCCGCGAGCAACTCCATCCGGTTGTTGGTGGTCCAGGGTTCGCGGCCGCCGATCTCCCGTTCGCGGCCCCGAAAGCGCAGGAGCGCCGCCCAGCCCCCGGGGCCCGGATTGCCGCGGCTCGCCCCGTCGGTGTAGATCTCGACCGGCTCTCGCATGGAGGGAGGCGTCAGGCTGCATCCTCCGCGGGGTACCGTCCGCGCTCCGTCATCGCCGCCGGGCCGGCGAGCCCGGCCTCCCGGATCCGCTTCCGCCGCCGGCGCCAGACGGGCCGCAGCGGGGTCAGGGTGGCGGTCCGCTTGCGCGCGACGAGGAACCAGGTGCCGCAGAGTCCCGGCCAGAACCGCGGACCGGCGGTCTCGAACACCTGGAGCTGCCGGAGGACCCGGCGGCTCGGAAGCGGCGGACGGAAGAAGCAGCCCTCGCTCGCCACCGTGTCGAAGCCGAGGACCGAAAGCCAGTCCTTGACTCGCCCGGCGGTGTAGAAGCGCCCGTTCCACGGAGCACCGCGACGGTGGATGAGGTTCCAGGCCCCCATCAGCCCGAGCGCGTTGTATCCGGCCACGATCAAGTGACCCTCGGGCACCAGAACCCGTTCGGCTTCCTGAAGAACTTCATGTGGATCTTCTTGAAATTCAATAATATGCGGAAGAATTACAATGTCGATACTATCCGACGTGACGGGCATCGCCCCGGGGTTGCCCTGGACGGCGGAACAGCGGGCGGCGGGGAGGACGACCTCCGGTTCGGGTTCCCGTGCGGGTGCGCCCGGGACCTTGAGCCACGTACAGTGCTGAACGCGGACGGCACCGAGCACAGGCAGGTAGTCGCGTGAACCCACAATCAGCAGGTGATATCCAAATTTGTTGGCAATCAAGGAGATAAGGCATCGGTTCTCGGTGTCGAGCACGAGGCTCCCCGGCACGCGCCGGTGCCAGTCGGCAAGGCCGTTGCCGCCGTTCGGATATTGCTGCACGCGAACCCCCCGGGCCGAGTGACGGCCGGAAGTCTATCGCATCGAAGAACGCGGGACGGTGGAGCAGACCAGGAGGCGGGCAGGATCCGGCTCCCCGGAGCGACCTTCCGCCGCATCTCCGCCGACCCATGGTTTGACTTGATCTGCCAACACTTCTACGATGCGAAATTCACGCTGAATGTATCCGCCTCCATGGACCCAGCCCGCATCATGTGCGCCGCGCTCGTCGTCATGCTGTCGGCCACGTCGTGCATCAATTGGCAGACCGCGGATCGCCGTGCCCATCCGAGGCCCGTCCCCGAACCTCCTTCCGGCACGAACTCCGCGCCCGGAGACTCGATTGCGGGGCGGGTTCCCGGCGAGGCGACCGGCCAGTCCGCCTCGGTCGCGTTGCTGCGGGAGCTGCGGACGGAAGGAGCCCCGGCGGACCGCCGCCTCCGGAACCCCTATGGCCCGGGTGAGGATCGAGACACGTGGGAGCGCATCCGTCACCTGATGACGGTGGTGCCGGTGCAATCGCATGTCAGCTCCCTTCGCGAGTTCCGGCGCAAGCTCCGCCGGTACCACGGCAACCAGCGGTTCTTCGACGCCATCGGGAGCAACGCGAATCCCTGGCTCTATCACGTGACGCGGCAGCTCGCAATACGGGGGCTCCCGGGCGAAATCGCCCTGCTCCCGGCGGTGGAGAGCGGCTATGACGCAAGAGCCGTTTCCTCCCGGAACGCGGCCGGCCTGTGGCAAATCCTTCCCGGCACCGCGCGCGATCTGAAGCTCTCGCGTTCCTGGTGGTACGACGCACGCCATGACGCCCCCGCCGCGACGGAGGCCGCGCTCGACTACCTCACTTTTCTCCGCGACGAGTTCAACGGCGACTGGTTGCTCGCGGTCGCTGCCTACAACTGTGGCCCGGGCAACGTACGGCGGGCCATTCGGCGGGCCGGACTGCGGATCGAGACGGCGCACTATGCCGCCATCGAACGCTATCTTCCGAGGGAGACGCGCGGCCACATGGCGCGCTGGCTGGTCCTCTCCGAGATCGTCGCGATGCCGCGTCTGCACAACGTGCGGATGAAGACGATCCCCTGGCGCCCGTACTTCACCGAGGTCGCGGCGCCGTCACAGGTCAACCTGGCGGCTGCGGCCCGGAGCGCGGGATTGCCCCCGGCGGAGCTCGCGCTCCTCAACCTCGGATTCCGGCGCGGCATGACGGCGCCGAACGGACCCCATCGCGTACTGGTACGCGCCGAGCACGCCGACCGTCTCGGCCGGGAGCTTTTGCAGGTCCGCCCGGAGCGGCTGATGGAGCGCCGGCGCTACCGGATCCGGCAGGGTGACACCCTCGGCGCGATCGCCCACGCCCACGGGATCACCGTGAAGACCCTGATGGCGGCCAACCGGCTGGACTCGCATCTCATTCGCGCCGGCCGGGACCTGATGATCCCCGTGTCCGGCCGCGCATCCTCGGCGCCGGGGGCCGCGGCAGAGCGCCGGGTGCATGTCGTGAGTGCCGGGGAGAGTCTCTGGCTCATCGCCCGTCGGTACCGGACCACGGTCAGCTCGCTTCGCGACTGGAACCGCCTCGCTCCGGGCTCGAACGTCCTTCATCCGGGTCAACAACTCCGAGTAAGGGGCGAAGGTTAGCCGCGAGATTTCACCGATGTTCTGCTACGGACGCCAATTCTCTTGGCGGAGCGGGCCGTACTCCCTCAAGCCACTTCGTCAGCGCGCAAGCGCTAGTGTCGGCTACGCCTTCAGCAGCGCGCATGCGCTCTTTCGGTCCGTGCGGCCCACTACCGCGCCATCGTGGCGCCCGCGCGACGAACATCGGTGAAATCCCGCGGCTCGCCACACCCCGTGGGACTGCTCGCCGGCAAGCGGATCCTGGTTACCGGGGTGGCGAGCAATCGCTCGATCGCCTGGGGCGTGGCGAGAGCCATGCACCGCGAGGGCGCGGAGCTCGCCTTCACGTTCCAGAACGAACGCCTCGGCGATCGGGTGCGCAAGCTCGCCGCCGAGGTCGGATCCACGCTCACCATCGGCTGCGACGTGAGCGCCGACGGGGACATCGACGGCCTGTTCCACCGCCTCGGGGACACGTGGCCGGCCCTCGACGGCCTGGTCCACGCAATCGCGTTCGCTCCACGCGAGGCGTTGGACGGAGACTTCCTTTCCGGGCTCGACCGAGAAGCGTTCCGTGTCGCCCACGACGTGAGCGCGTACAGCTTCGCGGCGCTCGCGGCCGGAGGGCGGGGGCTCATGCGCGAGAACGGCGGCGCGATGCTGACCCTGACCTATCTCGGCTCGCAGCGCGTGTTCCCGAACTACAACGTGATGGGGCCGGCAAAGGCGAGCCTCGAGGCGACCGTGCGCTATCTGGCGGAGGATCTGGGGCCGGAAGGGATCCGGGTGAACGCGATCTCCGCGGGGCCCATCCGCACCCTCGCCGCCTCCGGCATCTCCGGCTTCCGCAAGCTCCTCGACCACGCGCAGGAGGTCGCGCCGCTCCGGCGCAACGTCTCCATCGACGATGTAGGCAACGCGGCCGCGTTCCTGTGCTCCGATCTCGCGTCGGGGATCACCGGAGAGATCACCTGCGTGGACGCGGGCTACCACGTCATCGGGACGCCCCGTCTCTGACCCTCCGGTGCGCGGCCGGACTCCCCCGGTCCGCGGCCGCTACGACACGTCCCGCTGCGCCGGACTCCGCGCCAGCCTCCGTGGCGGCTGCCCACCCGCGGAACCCGGGCGGCGCGTTTTCCAATCCAGAAATGAGCCTGAACGAAGAGTGAGAAACAGGGGCTGGGGGAGCGATATCGGGGTGGTTGTGGGAGTGGTCATGATGGGTTGGAGACGGCGGCGAGGTCAAGCGGAGTCGAGCGCGCCGCATTGGT
>JAJECB010000128.1 GCA_022822245.1 Gammaproteobacteria bacterium | reverse complement strand
GAGTTTCGTCGCGAGGGCGTCGAGACGCCGCGGTGACAGGGCGAACGGGCCGAAAGAGCGCATGCGCGCTGCTGAAGTGCGAGCCGGAAACAGACGAAGCGCCGGTGGCGCTTCGTCCCGGCGAGCGGGCAATCCGTGGATGGATTGCCCGGCCTGCAAGCGAAGCAGGGACTGCGGAGCGCAGCAGGTAGTCGACACTAGCGCATTCGCGCTGGTGAAGCGGCTTGAGGGAGTACGCCCTGTCACCGCGCGCGGATCGGCGGCCGCAGCAGAAAATCGGGGAAATATGCGGGCCAGGCTCGCTCATGCGTCTCTCCGCTCCGCGAGGGCGCGCTCGTGGGCTTCCCGGGACTCGACGCCGAAGCAGCAGAGCACGACGCGCCGGAGGGAGGGGTCCTCTTCGAGCCCGGCCGCCACCGTCCGCACCGCGATGCGGGCCGCCCGGGGAACCGGAAACCCGTATACCCCGGTCGAGATGGCGGGGAACGCGAGGGTCGCGAGCCCGTGCGCGGCGGCGAGCCGGAGCGACTCGCGGTAGCAGCTCTCGAGGAGGGAGTCCTCGCCATGGCCGCCACCGCGCCACACCGGGCCGACGGTGTGGATGACGTGGCGGGCGGGGAGGGCGTAGCCCCCGGTGATGCGGGCTTCTCCGGTCGGGCAGCCGCCGAGGCGGCGGCATTCCTCGAGGAGCGCGGGCCCCGCTGCGCGGTGGATGGCGCCGTCCACCCCGCCCCCGCCGAGGAGGGACTCGTTCGCGGCGTTGACGATCGCGTCCAGGCCAAACCGCGTGATGTCGCCCTCCGCGATCTCGATCCGGTCCGTCGCGTTCACCTGCCGGCCGGCGGGGTTGTCGGGCGATGACGGATATGAACCACCGAACCTTGCCGTGTAAAGTTTGTCCGGTCCCGTCGAGCGAAGAAATCCGCTCGCTCCGGCGTTTGCGACAGTTCGAGAACGCGAACGTTTCCTGGTTGCATTCCGTCATCTGCCGGGTTCTGGTCGAGTTCATTCCATAGCTCATTCCATGGTACGGAACTACAAACCGTGCAAACGTCGGATGGTTCCATCCTCGTGCACTTCTCGTGGCAGTGCTCCGACAAGTCGCGAACGAAAATGGCGGATGGCTAGAACCGGGCGGCCAGTTTTTCCAGGCATGCGGTGGCGACGCCGCGACTAGGGTCGCCCGACCCGGGCATCGTCGCCCAGCCTGAATTCATAACCATTTGACTTCGCTTGTATTTAGTGGCAGATTTGATCTTCGCGAGTGTCTCCGTGGCTGCAGGGTCCTGTTTGGATTGCTCAAGGCAGATCGGGACCAGGGCGGCGACAACTTCCATCCGCGCCTGGCTGGAGGCCATTGCCTTGGCCGTCCCACCGGTCATCCAGCCGCCCCATGTGAAGCCGACGATTGCGAGTGCGGCCGCGCCGGCCGCTGCGCCCGTGAGTCCGGGCTTGAGCCATTCAGGAGTATTCATGTGCATTTCCTTTCAATCGGGAAAGCCAATCCTTCCCACGATATCTCGATATCGTACCACGGAAAAGGGCTGATGCACGAAGGAATCACCAATATAGTATATTTCTCGAATCCATCCACAACCCGCTGATAGGAATATCAATAGAAACACTTCAAAATTCCCGAGGGGCGTGTGGACGACCGACGATGTGGCCGCAGGACGATGAGAGCGGCCGCTGCCGGCGGTCTTGGCGATGCTGGCCCGCATACTTCGCCAGTTTCTCGCAGCGGACGCGTGATTCGCTCGCGGTGACGGGGCGTGCTCCCTTGGCTCCGATCTCGTGAATTTCGGACCGCCCGCCCGCTCGAGGACCTTCGCACGCACCGGATCGATTCGGCCCCGGGAGCACCCTCCGGATACTCCTTCGTTCGCGTGCGATCTCTTCGGACCACGGTTCGGACTACGAGCCAGGGTGGGGACTCTTGCCCGGTGAGCCCGGGAGGTCTCGTTTCGGCACCGCCACGGCACCCGCGATGGACGGACGCCATGGCACCGCGAGCCCCGCGAGCCGGAATGGGAGAGGCATGGTCACGCGGCGGCTGGATCCGGGACGGTCGACAGAGGCGTCGAGGATAGATGGCTGTCCGGATTCCCAATGGTTTGACTTCTCGGTCCGAATGCCCGACATTTCGCTCGCGCGTTTCATTGGTTTGGTGTTTGCTGTTATCCCAGCGTGCTGGGCAAGACGGTTGCCTCCCGACAAGTTGAACGTTCCAACGACCACCCCGTCGTGTGTCGCGACGCGTGGAATCATCACCCCTTAGAGGAAACGAAATGCCAACTGGTACCGTCAAGTGGTTCAACGCAGCCAAGGGCTATGGATTCATCGAACCGGAGGATGGCTCGAAAGACGCCTTCGTTCACATTTCGGCTGTCGAACGGGCAGGACTGGGCACGCTCCACGAAGGACAGCAAGTCAGGTACGAGCTTCAGCCCGGACGCAACGGCAAGCCTTCCGCCGAAGACCTCGCGCTCGCCGGCTAGCCTTCGCTTTCGGAGCTTGCCCCGGGGCGCTCCGCGGACCGCCGAGCGCCCCGGAACTTCATCCCGCTCCCAGCCCCGGACACGCACGTCCGACAAGCGCAGGCCACCTTGCGGTGGAGCACGGCGCCCGGTTTGGTGGGCGATGCCGGATTTGAACCAGCAGCTCCCTGGCGTGCAAGACCGGTCCGGCTCCACCCGACGACGCTCGTGCAACGCGTGGGAAGCCTTCCAGCCTCCTTTCGACTCCCCTCAAGACCCCCAAGTCCGTGAGGCCTCGCCGTTTCCGCTCCTTCGCCTCGGCCGCGCTTCGCAGGATGTCCGGGATTGCTCGCGG
The DNA here is from genome assembly GCA_022822245.1 of Gammaproteobacteria bacterium. Next base: position 7,703 of record JAJECB010000128.1, on the reverse strand, counting down.
CGCTATCCGAGGTCCACAAGCGAAGAAGCGCGCCCCGGCCCCCGGTTCCGGGCGATGGCGCGCCGCGCGAGCCAGACCGCTCGCTCATGTTCGGCCCAGTCGTCGGGAACGGGAGCCGAGGCAATCTCGTCGGCCCGACGGGTGTCGCCATCGTCGATTGCACTCCGGTACTCCCTGTTCCGCTCGGAGTGACTCATCTTCGCGATGGCCGTATGGACGAAGCTCTTGGTCATGATGGTGACCGAGAAATCGGGTTGAGCAAATCCAGGTCGCTCGGCAGTTGGACCGCCGAGCCCGGCATCGTGCCAGGTGATCTGGCAGGTAGGGCCTGTCGCCGGACTTTTCAATCCTCTTCCCTCTTCACCGAGTGAACGGCTCGCGGGCGGAAGAGCCGCCTGCGCCCTTCTCTCTCGTGGGCCCGACTGGCCGGAGCTGCCCGCAGGCAACGCGTTCCTCGCGGCCGCCATCCTCGACCGGCTCCGGCTCCGGCGACAGCCCCGGGGGCGCGCAAACTCCATCGCTCTCGTCGACGCTCGGACCCCTGCCAGCGCTCGAATCCCGTCCCACTTCCCGCATCGACCGACCCTCCTTGCCAAAAGGTCATTCAACGAAATCGCTTCACCGAATCGACGAATGTGGGGCCGTTCCGCCGCTTGCGACAGACCGGATGGATGCGCAAGGTGAGGATGGCTCGAACCGACCCCACGTTTGACAGATGGCCGGATTTGGAATATCCTGAGAAACGTATTCCAGACGTATCACCACAATATTTTGCCCAAGTCAGCTCAGCCTGACTCAATCGAAAATGGGCGTGCCTGGTGCGAACGGAAAAAGATGAACTGGAGATGTCAATGTGCGGCTTCGTGTGCCTTTGGCAAGTGGATGATCCGGCGCTGGCGCGCCGGATGATCGACAAGATTACCCACCGCGGGCCGGACGGACTCGAGGTCAGGCGGGCCCCCGACGTGCCGGCAGTAATGGCGCACTGCCGCCTCGCGATTATCGGTCCTGAAAACGGCACGCAGCCGCTCCTTGGCGACGACGAGCTACTCGTCGCCAATGGCGAGATTTACAACCATGCCGAACTGAGGGCAATTCTCGGAGAGAGTGCTTTCGAGACCGACAGCGACAGCGAGACCATCTTGCACCTTTTCCGGTCGGACGAGCCGCGGTGGATTGCCAGGCTGGACGGAATGTTCGCATTCGTCCTCATGACGCCGGAGCGGGTGATTGCCGCTCGTGACCCGCTCGGCATCAAGCCGCTGTACAAGGCCAGCCTGGGTGGCGGCGTTGTCTTCGCATCGGAGCTGAAGGCATTCGACGATGTCGACGTCGCGGAAGTCGAAGAGATCGCTCCGGGCGTCCTGTACGACAGTGTCGATGGATGCCGCGAGTGGTACCGCATGCCGCACGGCGCTGCGGAATCGCTCCCCGACGAAGATCCGGAACCGATGTGGCGAGAGCTGCGGATCGTGCTCGAAACCGCGGTGCGAAAATGGATGGTTGCGGATGTGGAGGTCGGCTGTTTTCTCTCCGGCGGCCTTGATTCCTCAATCATCGCCGCACTTGCGGCAGGTGCAAGCAGCCGTCCTCTCAAGACCTTCTCGGTCGGCACCGCGGGAAGCCCGGATCTGGAGGCAGCGCGGGGCGTCGCCGAGCACATCGGCTCCGACCACCATGAGCTCGTCTTCACCGCGGACGACGTGGCCGGCGCCTTGTCGCGAGTGATCTATCACCTCGAGAGCGTGGACGTCGACGTCGTGCGGAGCGCACTTCCCACTCACTTCGTCACCACCCTTGCACGCAGACACGTCAAGGCGGTGCTGACGGGCGAAGGGGCGGACGAGCTCTTCGCCGGCTATCGCTACCACCACACGTACGCCCGGAGTCCGCGCGCCCTTGCCGACGAGATCACGCGTTCGCTCCGCGCCATGCACAACATCAACCTTCAACGCGTCGACCGCATCACCATGGCCCAGGGGCTGGAGGCCAGAACCCCATTCCTCGACCGCGACCTCATCGAGTTCGCCCAGTCAATTCCCGCGTCCTTCAAAATGAAGATGACGGACGAAAGGACGGGTGAGACAACGGAGAAATGGGTGCTTCGCAAGGCTTGCGAAGACTTGCTTCCCCCGGAGGTCGTATGGCGCAAGAAGGCCCAGTTCGACGAAGGCAGTGGCACGGTACGCGCGCTTGAGCAGGTACTGTCGGACATTCTCGAATCGACCGGCCCGATCGACCGCGCACGCGAGGGAGAGTTTTACGAGAGATTGATTCGCGAACGTTACAACGAACCCGGGCTCATTTTCGAAAACACCGGAAAATGGAGTGCCCAACGCGTGGCTGCGTGAAAGAAATGCGGCCCCCGGGCCCCGTCAAGAGGAGACAAAGAACCGAGAGCTTTTCAGTAGCTGGCTCACTCGACGCGGATGGACAAGCCGTCCCGAAGACGCCTTCCGCCCTTCGGATATCGGCAGAAATGTGAACAGGAATTGGATGGAGGAAATCAAATGAAGTCAACGCATGTCAACGAAGCCAAAGCTTCGATGGATCATATCTATGACAACCCCGATCCGCGTGAGTACTTTCGAGAGCTGGGGAGCCTTGACTACACGCTGCCAGGTGTCGCGAAACATCTTTTTCAGGTCCTGATTTCACATCTGCAAAGGAGTCGCGAAGACGCAATCAGCATACTCGATCTCGGCTGCTCCTATGGCGTCAATGCTGCTCTTTTGAAGCACGACCTGTCCATGACGGATCTCTACCGCCGTTGGGGCCAGGACCGCTTCGAAGATGCAACTGCGGAAGAGGTCCTTGCCTGGGATCGGCAGTTCTTCTCGAGGACCGCGGAGCACGAGGACATTCGGGTATTGGGCCTCGATGCCGCCGAAAACGCGGTGATCTACGCCGAGGATGCCGGCCTGCTGGATGAAGGCTTGGCCGTGGACCTCGAATCGGAGTCGTTGCCCGCTCCGGGTGCGACGGACCTGACGTCGGTGGACCTGGTGATTTCCACCGGTTGTGTGGGTTACGTCACTGATGCCACTTTCCACCGTCTGGTGCCGGCTGTCCTGGACGGCGAACCCCCCTGGTTCGCCAACTTTGCCCTGAGGACGTTTCCGTTCGAAGCGATCGCACGGGTCCTTGCCGACTCCGACTACGTGACCGAGAAGCTCGAAGGGTGCACGTTCAGGCAACGCCGCTTCGTGTCGATGCAGGAGCAGGAGGCCTTTGTCGAGCAGGTCGAGAGCAGGGGACTTGATGCTTCGGGCAAGGAAGCTGATGGTTATTCCCACGCCGAGTTCTATCTCTCGCGACCGAAGGAAGAGGCAGAATCCATGCCCATCGAGGCGTTCTTTCGGTTGGCGTCGTCGGCGAGCGAGGCGTTTCCGAACATTGACCACGGGTCCCATCAGGTGGTCCGAGTGGAAGGTTAGCCCGCATATTTCACCGATTTTCGTCGCGAGGGCGTCGAGACGCCGCAGTGACAGGGTGAACGGACCGAAAGACGCTGAAGGCGTAGTCGACACTACGGTGAAGCGGCTTGAGGGAGTACGCCCTGTCACCGCGAGCGGATCGGCGTCCGCAGCAGGAAATCGGTGAAATATGCGGGTTAGCCACCGTGCTTCACCGGCGCCCGTCGTCGGCTCGCGCTCGTGGCGACCCCGGTTGCCGGGTGTGCACCGCACCGCCCGCTCGGCGGCGTGGGTGCGCGTTCATCACCGCTCCGGTCACGGCCCCGATCGAGCGGCACCGGCGCGAGATTATCGTCCCGGACGCGGAACGCGCCGGATTGGAAGGCGCATTGAACCCCGGGCAATCAAGGAGGTCGGGACGGCAAGCCCACGGCCTGGTTTGCCTCCGCCCTTGACCGCTCCGAGAGGCATCAGCGCTCGCGGACATCCAACCCGGTACCCGCTGAGCCGTCAGATGTTGCCGCGGTTCGAGCCCGCTCGCGCGAGACACGCCCGACCCGGACCGGGGAGTTCCCGGGTCGTTGATGGATTTGGTGGGCGATGCTGGATTTGAACCAGCGACCCCTGCCGTGTGAAGACAGTGCTCTCCCACTGAGCTAATCGCCCGCCGTGCGGGGATTGTAGGGCGTCAGCCGTCCCCCTTCCAGGGGGATCGGCCGGCTGCGGTCGCGCCTCGGCGCGTCGCCGCGCGTCGCATGCGGGGTGCGAGCCGGCGCGCCATTGCAGGCTAGAATTCCGCGATGGCCGTCCGCACCCGATTCGCCCCGAGCCCCACCGGGTTCCTGCACGTGGGAGGCGCGCGCACCGCGCTCTTCTGCTGGCTCCACGCCCGGCGCCACGGCGGGCAGTTCATCCTCCGGATCGAGGATACCGACCGGGAGCGCTCGACGCGCGAATCGGTCGAGGGCATCCTCGACGGGCTCGCATGGCTCGGTCTCGACTGGGACGAGGGTCCGTTCCATCAGAGCGAGCGCATGGCGCGGTACGAAGCGGCCGTCGAATCCTTGCTCGCGTCGGGCCGAGCGTACCGCTGCTACTGCTCGAAGGAGCGGCTCGAGCGGCTCCGCGCCGGGCAGCTCGCGCGCCGCGAGAAGCCCCGCTACGACGGGCGCTGCCGCGACGGGGCGCGGCCCGGCGCCGATCCCCCTGCCATCCGGTTCCGGACCCCGCGCGAGGGGGAGACGGTCGTCGACGACCTCGTGCGGGGGCGGGTGGTCATCCGCAACGACGAGCTCGACGACCTCGTCCTCGTGCGGGCGGACGGCTTCCCGACCTACAACTTCTCGGTGGTCGTCGACGATCTCGACATGGCCGTGACCCACGTCATCCGGGGCGACGACCATGTCAACAACACGCCCCGGCAGATCCACATCCTCCGCGCGCTCGGCGGCGAGCTTCCCGCCTACGCCCACGTGCCGATGATCCTCGGCCGCGACGGCCAGCGGCTCTCGAAGCGGCACGGGGCGGTGTCGGTGACGAGCTACCGCGACGACGGCTACCTCCCCGAGGCGATGCTCAACCACCTCGCCCGGCTCGGGTGGTCGCACGGGGACCAGGAGATCTTCTCGCGCGAGGAGCTCGTCGCCCTCTTCGACATCGGGGACGTCAACCGGGCCGCCGCCTCCTTCGACACCGAGAAGCTCGACTGGCTCAATCGCCACTACATCAAGGGGAGCGGGGCGGAACGGCTCGGCGAGGCGCTCGGCCGCCAGCTCGCGGGCCTCGGGCTCGAAACGCATGGCGGTCCTCCGCCGGCTGCGGTCGCGGAGGCCCTGCGGGAACGGGCCTCGACCCTGCGGGAGATGGCGGAGGCAAGCGTCTACTTCTATCGCGACTTCGACGATTTCGACGCCGACGCCGCCCGCAAGCACCTGCGGCCGGTGGTGCTCGCCCCGCTGGCCGAGCTTCGCTCCGCCCTCGCCGAGCTGTCGCAATGGACGGCCTCGCACATTGCCGAGGCGGTGTCCCGCGTCGCGGCGGATGCGGGGATCGGCCTCGGCAAGCTTGGCCAGCCCCTCCGGGTGGCGGTAACCGGACGGGGGGTCTCGCCACCGTTCGATGTGACGCTTGCCCTCATCGGCCGCGACCGGACGCTGGCCCGCATGAACCGCGCCCTCGACTTCATCCGAGCGAGGGGGTCCTGATCGAGAACACCAGTGCGAAGGGGCGGGAGCGCGCTCCGGCACCGGCCGCGAGTCCGGCCTGTCCGGTCACCCTTGCCGGCGACCGCCGCGGGCGCCACCCCTTCACCTGACGAGCACCGTATCGGAGCCCGAGCAGTTGTTGTCCGTTGCGGTCTCGCCGGCAACGGTGCCCACGCAGGCGCCGTAATGGTACGTGCCCGGAGTCGAGGGCGCAGTCACCGTGACCCACCGGGCGTCCTGATCTCCCGGCTCGGAAGCCCCGGGGTCGAGAGCCGCCACCGACCGGGTCCCCACCTGCGTATCGCTCGTGGAGATCGTCGAGTTGCCCGACTGGTAGTAGTACATGGTGGTCGCATTCGAGCTGACCCCGCCGTAGTTCTTCGCCGACGCGTAGATCCGAATGCTGCCCCCGGTACTCGGTAGCTGTCTCGGGATGTAGAGCTGCAACACTCTCAGGTCGGGAACTTGGGCCGCCCGGGCGGTGCCCACCACGACGCTCGCGCCGCTCGAGCAGTTGTTGGCGTGAGCCAGCTCATCGGGCACGCCGGCCGCACAGGCGCCGTAGTAGTACGTGCCGGGAGCCGAGGGCGCCGCCGTCGTGGTCGACGCGGGAGCGCTGCCACCGCCGGAGATTACCCCTATGGAGGCCGCCGTTCCCACTTGATCGTCGCTCCCCCCCAAGGGCAGAAGCTCCGTGCGATGGAAGCGCAGCGTCGTCGGCCACGAGGACCTCGTGCCCTCGTTGCTGACGGTGGCCGAGATCGTGATGGTGTCCCCTGCTTCCACCTTGACGGGCGAGGCACTCGCACTCACCGCCACGTCGGGCGCGCCGGTCTCCTTCCGGTTCGTTACCAGGACTCCCGTGCCCCCCGTGCAGTTGTTGGCGGTGTTCGTCTCGCCGGGAACCGCGTCCGCACAGGCACCATAGTAGTACGTGCCCGTATTCGACGGCGCTCGCGTGGGGACATCTACCGTCTGGTTGAAGGCGACGGAACGAGTGTCCACCAAGGTATCGCTAGTCGAGATCGTCGCATCCGTCGAGCGGTAGGTGCGTACTGTCGCCTTCCCCGAGAATGGGCTGCCCCGATTGAACAGGTGGTGCCAGAACTCAACGTCTTGCCCCTGCTGCACCGTCTGGTACTCGACGCCCGAGCCCAGGTACACGTCGGGAGGCGCCCCGGTCAGCACCACGACGAACTTGTCGTCGCAGTTGTTGTCGGTGTCGGGATCGTCGGAAACCGCGTCCACGCAGGCGCCGTAGAGGTACGTGCCCTTCTTCGAGGGTACGGTGATGGTGAGCGACTTGGCGCTGGACTCGTCGTAAGCGAGCTTGCCGATGTCCTCGACCCCTCCGATCTGTACGTCGTCGCTGTTCGGAAATAGCGGATCGTCCGAGCGATAGAAACGCAGCTTCGTCTTCTCCGAGGCTACGCCGCCCGCGTTGCGCACCGTGGCGGTGAGCTTGAGGCTCCCCCCCTCCCTCGGGTACTGCGGCTGATGAGCCAGGTACACCACCAGGTCGGGGACGTTGCTCGTCACCACGACATGGACCGCGCTCGAGCAGTTGTCCGTGATGTCGGGCTCCCCCGCCACCGCATCCACGCAGGCCCCGTAGAAGTACGTGCCGGGGGGGGCGGGTGCGGCGAGCGCGATGGACTCCGCGCTCGTCCCCGACGCGGCCAACGCCCCCACCGCGTCGGTGCCCACCGCAGTGTCCGCTCTCGTGATCCTCGCGTCGCTCGAGCGGTAGTAGCGCAGGGTCGTCGCGGGCGCGCCCTTGTCACCGTCGTTTCGCACCGTCACCGACAGGTTGAAGTTCGCCCCGGTCTGCGGAGTTGCGTCATCCACCGTCGGCGTCCCCAAGGCCAGGTCGGGCTTCGGCGGTGGCGCCGCCACATCGACCCTCGCCGAGGTCGAGCAGTTGTTGGTGGTGTCGGACTCCTCCGCCACCGCATCCGCGCACGCCCCGTAGTAGTACGTGCCGGGGGGGGCGGGTGCGGTGATCGCGATGGACTCCGCGCTCGTCCCCGACGCGGCCAACGCCCCCACCGCGTCGGTGCCCACCGCAGTGTCCGCTCTCGTG
>JAJECB010000282.1 GCA_022822245.1 Gammaproteobacteria bacterium | reverse complement strand
GGGGCGGCGAGGGTAGCACAGCGGACGGGGGCGGACCGATCGTTTCCCCACCCCGCGAAGGACCGCGGGTGGGCCGGCGGACAGGGCCGCGGGTGGAACGCCGGGCAGTCTCGCCGGACGATTGCGAGCGCCCGGACAATTCGCGCCCGGGGCGCCGTCGGGTCAACGCATCCGGCGAGCGATCCGGGGATCGAGGGTGTCGCGGAGCCCGTCGCCGAGGAGGTTCACGAAGAGCACCATGAAGGCGAGGCAGATCCCGGGGTAGAACAGCATCCAGGGCTTGATCTGGAAGTAGACCCGGCCCTCGGCCATCATGTTGCCCCAGCTCGGGATCTCGGGCGGGGTGCCCGCCCCGAGGAAGCTGAGCAACGCCTCCACGATGACCGCCGCCGCGCAGACGTAGGTCGCCTGCACCATGAGGGGCGCGAACGTGTTGGGGAGGATGTGGCGGAAGAGGATCTTCGGCAGCCGCGTTCCCGACGACACCGCCGCCTCCACGTAGGGCATCTCCCGGATCGTCAGCACGACCGCCCGCACGAGCCGGACCACCCGCGGGATCTCCGGGATCGAGATCGCGATGATGACGTTCTGCACGCTCGACCCGAAGAGGGCCATGAGGGCGATCGCGAGAAGAATGCTGGGGATCGCCATGAGCCCGTCCATGACCCGCATCACGATCGCGTCGACCAGCCGGATGTAGCCCGCGAGCAATCCGATGACGAGACCGAGGGTGGTGCTGAGGGCGGCCACCGCGAGCCCCACGGAGAGGGAGATCCGCGCCCCGAAGACGGTGCGGGCGTACACGTCGCGGCCGAGGTGGTCGGTGCCGAACCAGCCCCGGCAGGGAGTGCGGAACTCGACGCCGGCCGCCTCCATCATGCAGGGGGGCTTGAGGCGCACGGCCGGGTCGAGGGCCATCGGGTCCGGCGCGAGGTAGGGCGCGAACCCGGCCATGAGCGACATCAGGATCAGCACCCCGGCGCTGATCATGACGGTCGGGTTGCGGCGGGCGAACTCCGCCGCCTTCGCGGCGCGGGTCTGGACCGCCCCGCCTTCGAACACGTCGCCCGCAACCGCGACCACGGCTCAGGAACCCCGCGCGCCGGCGCCAGGCGCCGGTGCGGCCGGACCGGCCCGGCGGCCGGTGGACTTCACGATGGTGGGCATCGGCATCATCAGTAGCGGATCCGCGGGTCGAACAGAGTGTACGCGAGGTCCGCGAGCAAGTTGATGAAGACGTACACCGCCGAGAAGACGAGGATGATCCCCTGGATGACCGGATAGTCCCGGTGCAGGATCGCGTCCACCGTGAGGCGCCCGAGTCCCGGGATGTTGAACACGCTCTCCGTCACGACGACCCCGCCGATGAGAAGGGCGATCCCGATCCCGATGATGGTCACGATGGGCACCGCCGCGTTCCGGAGGGCGTGGCGCATGAGCACGACGGGGGAGCTGAGGCCCTTCGCGTGCGCGGTCCGGATGTAGTCCTCGGTCAGCACCTCGAGCACGCTCGCGCGCGAGATCCGGGCGATGAGCGCGGTGTACAGGGTGGCGAGGGCGAGGCTCGGAAGGACGATGCTGCGCAGGAACGGCCAGAAGCCGTCCGCGATCGGCTTGTAGCCCTGGGCCGGGAACCACTTGAGCTCGATCGCGAACACGTACATCAGGATGTATCCGATGACGAAGATGGGGACCGAGAACCCGAGCACCGCGAACACCATCGTCGCCCGGTCCACCAGGGTCCCCGCCCGCCACGCCGCGAACACGCCGAGGGGCACGGCGATGAGGATGCTGAGGATGGTGGTAAGGACGGAGAGGGCGACGGTCGGCTCGAGGCGCTGGCCGATGAGATGCGACACCGGCAGGTTGGAGAAGATTGATACTCCGAGGTCGCCCTGGGCGAGATGGGTCACCCAGCGGAGGAACTGGACGTGGATGGGCTGGTCGAGGCCGAGCCGCGCGCGGATCTTCTCGATGTCGGCGGGGCTCGCGTAGTCCCCGGCGATGATCGCGGCCGGGTCGCCGGGGGTGAGGTGGAGGAGGAGGAACACGAAGATCCCCACCACGGCCATGACCGGGATGGTGGCGAGGATCCTGCGGATGACGTAGGCGTACATTCTCGCCCTCCTGACGGCTGCGGCGAGTGTACGACCCTTTCCGCCTCCCCGGCAAAGCCGCCCGCCCGGGCGCGACGTGCGGAGCCGGGCCGGTCGGATGGGGTCGGAGTCCGCGGCGAGCGAAGCTCGGATCGCCTCGATCGCCTCGGAAGCAGGGTCGTGGCGCTGGGAGCACGCGGAAGGTTCGACGCCAATGGAGATGGCCGCGCCGTCTACCGGAGGCCCAGCTTCCCGACTTCGTCGAGATAGGAGTATTCCGAGCGTGCGGCGGATACGCTCGACCTGGCGACGGTCGCAACGAGCAACTGCGGACATTCAGCCGCGCCCTCGGCCAGAAGATTGCCCCCCGGATCGTGGATCGAGCTCCGGCCGACGTACCGCAGGCCATGCTCCCGGCCGGTCCGATTGGCGTAGGCGACATAGACCTGGTTCTCGATGGCCCGGGCCGGGGCGATGCATCGCGCAATGTGCTCGTACGGCTCCATCAGCGCGGTCGGAACCGCGATCAGATCGGCGCCGCCACGCGCGCATTCCCGCGCGAGCTCCGGAAACTCGAGGTCGAAGCAGATCAGCACCCCGATCCTGATGCCGCGGAGCTCCGCGAGGACCGGGTCGGAGCCCGGCCGGAACACGGAGCGCTCCCACTCGCCGTAGAGCGCGCGCTTCCGGTAGGTCGCGAGGACCGAGCCGTCCGCACCGAGCAGCCGCGCGGCGTTGTAGATCCCGCTTCTCCTCGCCTCGTAGCATCCGACCAGGATCGCGGTTCCATTGCTTCGGGCAATGGCCTGGAGCGCGGCAACCGCGTCCCGATCGACCTGGTGGGCGATCCCCCGGACCCCCTCCCGGTTGAAATAGCCGGTGAGGAAACACTCCGGAAAGATCAACAGCTCGACGCCGCGGCGCGCCGCCTGCACGGTCGCTCTCGATATCGTCTCCAGGTTGGCGGCCACATCGCCGGGGGTGCCGGCATCCTGCCAGACGCCGACAACCAGCTCCGCCCGCGCACCGTTCAAGGCTCCTCGCTCCGATGAGCGCCCAGCAGGCGCGGCAGATCGCCGAACCGCGCGACCATGCCGAACACGACGATGGCGACCAGGACGAAGAGAACGGCGGCCGAAGCCATGGTCGGCGTGTATCCGTATCGAAGCGAGTTGAAGATCTTGATCGGCAGTGTCTCGGCGGTGAACCCGGCCACCATGTAGGCAATGATGTACTCGTTCAGGCTGACCACGGCCGCAAAGGCGAAACCCGAGATGACGTATGGGCGAATCAGAGGAAGTATCACGGTCAGAAACACGGTTCGCCGGTTCGCCCCCATTGTCCGCGCGGCCTCGAGCAACGGGCGGTCGACGGCTTCGAGACCGAGAGAGATGGTGACGAGAGGAAGCGCGATCAGAAAGATGCCGTGCGAGACGATCGTTCCCAGCACATGTCCGTACAGGCCCGCCGAGATCCAGAACACCATGAACCCGAGGGCGGAGACGACCGGGGGCAGCATGAAGGGGGCGATGCCGAGGCCGAACAGGGCGCGCGCCCAGTACCCGCCGCGCGACCAGATGAAGTACGCGAGGGGCAACGCGATCGAGACGGCGAGAAGACCCGCGAGCGCCGCGATGATCACCGAGTTCGTCAAGGCGTTGGCCCAATCGCTCCTCGCGAACAACTCGGCGTACCAATGCAGGGAGAATCCTTCCGGCGGAAACAGGAGCTGCTTGGGTCGGTTGACGGATACCCCGGCGACCACGACGAGCGGAGCGGCCAGAAAGACGAGAACGGCGCCGACGAATGACCTTGAAGACCAGCCGGTCACTATCGCCGCCGCTCCCTGTCCGCGCCGGCGGCAAGGGACAAGCCGACGAGCGCAAGGGATACCAGAAGCAGAAACATCGCCATCGCGGCCGCGAAGGGGAGGTTGGACTGGAAGATGGCCTGATCGGTGATGTGGACGGACAGGGTCCAATGCCGCGGTCGTCCGAGAACCTGAGGCAGCAGGTAGGCGCCGAGGGTGAAGACGAACACGAGGATCAGGGCGCCGGTGATGGTGCGCCGCATGACAGGCAGCGTCACGCTCAGGAAAGCCGCGACCGGCGACGCACCGGACATGCGAGCCGCCTCGGGCAGCTCCGGGTCCAGACGCGACACCGAGGGATAGATGGTCAGGACGGCGTACGGGAATCCAAGGTAGACGAGCCCCACGACCAGCGCGGCGAGGCTCGGTGTGTAGGCTTGGGGCGCATCCGTCAGGCCGACCCACACGAACAGGTTTCCGATCCCCGCCGTGCGCGACAGGAGAGTGGACCAGGCGAAACCGATGATGACCTCCGAGAGCGACAGCACGGAGAGTACGAATACCAATACCATCGTCTGGGCGCGCCGCGCCATGCGGCTCACGATGTAGGTGAACGGAAAGGCAATCGCGACGACGATGGCCGCCGCCCCGGCCGAGAGCGAGAGCGAAGTCAGCAGGATCTTGCCGAAGAAGGGGGAGAGAAAGCGCAGGTAGTTCGCCAGATCGAAGGATGGCTCGAAGAAGCCGCCTTCGATCCGCCGGAAGAAGCTGACGGCCAGCATGATCGCGAACGGGATGATGAAGAACACGATCAGCGCGGCTGCGGGAAAGAGCGCCAGCGGCCACGAACCGGGCTGCTCCGGTCGCGAGCTCACGGCGCGGTCACCACGACACGTCCGGTGTGGAACCGAATGCCCGCCGGCTGTCCGACTTCGACCGCCGGACGATCCTTCGGAGTCGTGACCGAGAGTATCCGCAGACCGTGCACGGAAACGGAGACCTCGACGCTCGCTCCCAAATCGCGGATGAACTCGACGACGCCCTCGAAACCGTCGTCGCCGACGTGGGTTTCGACCACCACGTCCTCGGGCCGGATGGAGAGCATCCCTTCGGCACCGACCGCAATCTGCCGGGTGCGGGCTTCGGGTACGGAGACGCGGCGGCCGAATACCCGAACCGCATCCGCAGCGATCCGGCGGCAACGGACGAGATTGCTGGTGCCGATGAAGGCCGCGATGAACGAGTCGGCGGGCTCGCGGTAGATCTCGATCGGCGATCCGGTCTGAAGCACGCGGCCCCGGTCCATGACCACGACCAGATCGGCCATGGCCATGGCCTCGCGCTGGTCGTGGGTCACGACGATGGTCGTAATCCCGAGCTTCTGCTGAAGCATGCGAAGCTCGATCTGCATGTGTTCGCGCAGCTTCGCATCCAGTGCGGACAGCGGCTCGTCCAGGAGGAACAGCGTCGGGTCGATGGCAAGCGCCCGCGCGATCGCGACTCGCTGCCGCTGGCCGCCGGACAGTTGGTGAATGCGGCGATTTCGGACGTTGGGAAGCTGGACGAGCTCCAGCAGCTCGTCGGCCCGCGCCTCGCAGGCGGCCCTTCCCGAGCCCCGGATCCTCAACGGGTAGGCGACGTTCTCGGCCACCGTGAGGTGCGGAAACAGCGCCAGCGATTGAAACACCATGCCGAATCCGCGCTTGTGGGCGGGGATTCTCGACTGATCGACTCCATCGACCAGGATCTGGCCGGCGGTGGGAACCTCCAGTCCCGCGACGAGACGCAGAAGCGTGGTCTTTCCACACCCGGACGGGCCGAGCAGACAGACCAGCTTGCCGTCCGGAATGTCGAGGTCGACGTTCTCGACCGCCGTGACCTCGCCGAAAGCCCTGGAGAGGCCCCGGATGCGGAGAGTGGTCACCGCCGATTCCCCGCACGCGCAGGGGAGGCGCGCCCCGGCCCCGCCTCCCTTCGCCCAAACGGCAAGAACATCAACTGGCTATTAATTCAGACCACTTCTGGTTGAGCCAGTCGCCGCGGGAATTGTAGATGTCGTACCGAGGCAGGATCGGGGGGATATCGCTTGCGACCGCGGCGAACTCGTCATCGGTCAGGTCGGTCAACTCCCGCCTGATCGTCGGCGCCGTGCCCACGAACCTCGACAGCTTCGCTTGAATGGAAGGCTGGCACATGTAGTCGATGAAGACCTGCGCTTCGTCGATGCGCTTCGATGCCTTCGAGACGCTCCAGGAGCCGGAGTCGAGGACGCCGCCCTCGACCGGGAAGGTCGATCGAACCGGCTTTCCGTCCGCCGCCGCGAGGCCGGTCACGTCGTGGTAGTACTGGCCCATTGGGATCTCGCCGGTCTCCAGCGCCTGTTGGAACTGTCCCTCGTCGCGGTACCACAGGCGGACGTTCGGCTTGACCTCCGCCAGCTTGCCCATGACCCGCAGGATACCCTCCTCGGTATCGAGGATCGCGGTGCCGCCGAACCAGGTCGTGGCGGTGACCTCCAGCAGAAACGAGTTGGTCACAAGGGCGAGGAGCCCGAGGCGGTCCCGGTTGGACGGGTCCCAGAGCTCCTTCCAACTCGTTGGCGCTTGCGGATACGTCTCGGTGTTCGTCACGAGGGTGATGTACCAGGACACGGCCCCGATCCCGCTGATGGCACCGTCGCCGTAGCGGTGGACGAAGTGTTCGGGAAGGTTCTTCGCATTGGGTATCCCGACCTCGTCGAGCGGAGCCCAGAGCTTGCTGTTCTGTCCCTTCAAACGCGGGACCTGGGCCATCATCGAGACATCCGCGGGTGCCTGACCGGCCCGGGCCGCCGTCTCGAGCTGAACGAGCCAGGCCTCGCCGGTCGGCTCGCCGATGGACTCGATCTCGATCCCCGTATCCTTGGTGAAGTCGGGATAGATATGCTTGTCGAACGAATCCTGGAAATAGCCGCCATAGGTGCCGACCCGCAACGGTCCGGACGAAGATGCGCGGCTGATGAACGGTGCGGAAAGGGTGGATGCTCCAAGGGTGACGGCGGAAGCGGCCAGGAACCCGAGTTTGACAGTTGCGCATACATTTTCGGTCTTGGCGGGAGGCACGGGGTCGATAAATCAAAAGGTTGCGGAGCTGGGGACGCGATTTGCGCTCGATTTTCATAGATACATGAATAGACGACCAGGACATTGTTTGA
>JAJECB010000191.1 GCA_022822245.1 Gammaproteobacteria bacterium | reverse complement strand
AGTTCCCCGATGGTGAGGGACCCCTCGACCACTTTCTCGCCACCCGCCCACAACACCAGGCCCATGGAGACGAAGAAGGCGAAGGTCATCGTCGTGGTGCTCTTCACGAAGACATCGATGCGGCGGTGCGCGATGGAGAGCGCCCGCCCGGAGATCGCATCGAAGCGGGCCATCTCGAACGCCTGGGACACGAAGGCGCGCACCACCCGAATGCCGCCGAGGTTCTCCTCCATGACTCGGGTCAGCACCGCGAGCTCCTCCTGGAGCGCATACCACAGGGTGCGGAGCCGGAGCCGGGCGAGCGATGCGCCGACGGCCACGAGGGGCGCGAAGCCGAGCGCGAGGCACCCGAGCAGCCAGTCGATCGACATGAGTAGCCACGCCCCGCCCCCCACGAGGATCGAGAGCAGAATCGTGCGCTGGACCCCCGTGCTCACCCACAGCTTGGTGCCCTCGATGTCGAGGATCCCCCGGGTCATGAGATCCCCGGTGTGCACGCGGTCGTGGTAGCTGAACGAGAGGGCCTGCACCTTGGCGTAGAGATCGAGGCGCATTCGGTAGCCGATGAGCTGGCCGAGCGCCTCCCCCTGGTAGTTCTGCATCATCGTGAAGAGCCCGCGGAGGACGGAGGCGGCGAGGATGAGGAGAGCGGCATGGGTGAGCGCGGCGCGGGCCGCCGTGTCTTCGCCCGCCTGCGCGAGCAGCCCCTGCGCGTGGTCGACGGCCTCCCCGATGAGCTGGGGGATGAAGAGCTGCGCTACCCCCGCGAGCACGGTGGCGCCCGTGCCGAGCGCCATCCGCCACGGATGAGCGAACGCCATGCGCGTGATGCGAAGCAGCACTTCGGAATCAAAGGCGACCGCGGCGCGGCGCGTGCGCACCGAGTCGGGCACGAGAGCGAGCGTTCGGTCGGGGGTGGAGGAAGCGGCGGGTGCGGACATGCAGATGGCCAAGGGGACCCCACATTGTGGGACCGAGCGCTGCACCGGGCAAGGGGCCGCTCGCCCGGCGCGCGAAATCGCAAACTCGGGAAGTCGGCAAGTCCGGGTCCATGGATTGCGCGAAAACCCGCATTTCGCGGTGCGAGTGACCGCCGGCGCGTCAAATTGACAACGAGAGGGGGCGTCTCTAGCCTCGATCCTTCCGGCCCGGCGCTAACCATCGGGCCGGCGCATCAGAAGGGAGGACACGAGACATGGCGAGCAACACCCCCACGCGTCCGGTAACCCGGCGCAGATTCCTCGAAACGACGGGCGCCGCGGCGGCGGGAGCGGTCCTTGTCTCGTCCGGCCTGCCGCGCGCCGCCTTCTCGCAGTCGACGGCCATGCCGTCGATACCCCGGAAGACGGTGACCCTCGGCACGATGCCGTTCACCAACCATGCGTGGTGCGTGCTCCTCGGCCGCACCGGCAACCTCGCCGACGTCGGGATCACCCTTGATCCCGCCGAGCCCCCGGTGGTGCTCGAGCGCCATGCCATCCCGCAGCTCGAGAACCGCGAGATCGACATGACGACGGCCTACGTCGGCCTCATCACCGGCGCGCTCGACAAGCTCCCGAACATCAAGCCCTTCCACGTCTACAGCTTCTGGGCGGGCAACGCCATCCTGGCTCACCCGGAATCCGGCATCAAGACCATCGACGACTACATCGCCGAGGGGCAGCCCTGGGAAGAGGCGTCCCACAACACCATGATGCAGCTCAAGGACAAGCAGATCGCGGTGCCCGTGAACCCGTCGACGTACCCGTGGATGAACCTCGCCTATTCGTTCGCGGGCCTGACGATGGACGACTCGGAAGTGATCCGCATCGACGACCCGAAGGCGGTGCAGCTCGGCCTCGCCGGCCGGATCCCGCTCGCCGCGCCGGGCGGCGCGGTCCAGATCTACCAGCTCCAGTTCCAGGCCGGCTGGAAGGTGGTGATGAGCACCAACCAGATGGTCAAGCACGTGCCGACCGGCACCGGGACCGCCGTCAACAACGTGCTCAACTACGACCTCTTCATCACCACCCAGCGCTACATCGACGAGAACCGGGAGACGATCCTGCGCATGTCGAGTGCCATCTACCGGACCCTCGACTACATCTTCGGGCCGAAGCAGGAAGAGGCGCTCACCGCCTATGCGCCGTACATCAACGCCCACGCCGGCTCCGACCTCGACGCGGCCGCGATCAAGTACATCTTCGAGGTCGTGGACCCGTTCTACCTGTGGGCGGATCAGGAGCGGATCTGGACCGACCGCGACTACAACCTGAACTACCGCAACATCTACGAGTACCAGCTCGCGGAGTACCGGAAGAAGGGGACGATCGAGGATCGCGACTACGATCTCGACGACTTCTTCCAGGCGAAGAACGTCTGGGAGGAGCTGCGCGACCTGCGTGCCAAGGCCGACGATCTCATGGCGAAGGCGGAGGGCCTCGGCCCCGAGCGGCAGGAGGTCGCCGACGCGGCCAAGCGTCACTACGACGGCTACAACTACCTGGACGCGGTGCGGTTCATGGAGGCCGCGCTCGCTTAGCCGCCGCACCACCGCCCCGGCGCGATAGCGAGCTCGCATGAGCGGCGAGCCATCGGGGGCAGCCCCGGGGGCGGGACCCCCCGGGGCTGCGCGCCGCCGGCGCTGGCTCGATCCGTTGCCCGTCCTCGGCATCGCGGGCACGATCGGGCTCTGGTACGTCGCCTCGTGGGCCATCGGGCGCTACATGCCGCCGCCGCACGAGGTGTTCGAAGACGCGGTCGCGAACCTCCTTCACAGCGACTACTTCGTCGGGCTCGGGCTCCCCGCCGGCGGATTCCTCCCCCACGTTGCGTACACCGCGCAGACGGTGGTCCTCGGGGTCACGATCGGAACGATTCTCGGCTGCCTCTCCGGCATCGCGAGCGCGCGATGGCGGGTCGTGGATCAGATCACGGACCCGTTCATGTCGACGTTCGGCACCGTTCCCATCCTCGTCGCGGCGCCGTTCTTCCTCATCTGGTTCGGCCTCGTCGGCGCGGCGCAGGCGATCCTGGTCTCGTTCTACGCCACCGTCATCATGCACATCTACAGCATTCAGGCGGTGCGCAACCTCCATCCGAAGTTCGTCGAGTACGCCCGGACGCTGGGGGCCTCCTCCAGGGTCGTCTTCACGCACGTCGTCCTGCCGGGGGCGGTGCCCGAGATATTCGGAGGGCTGCGCGTCGTGTTCGCCGCGGCATGGGGCCTCGCCGCGATCGCCGAGCTTCTCGGGTCCCGCTACGGAGTCGGCTATGCGGTGCTGACCCTGGAGAGCGTCTACGACGTCTCGAACATCGTCGCGATCATCATCTATCTCGGCGTGCTTGCCCTCGTCATGGACTGGGTCATCGTGCGTGCGCGAGCGCTCGCGACACGCTGGGCCGAAACGGGCGCGACGGGATGAGCTCCGCCGACCGTTCCATCCACATCCACGACGCATGGTGCGTGTTCGAACACGTCTCCGGGCGCCGCGTGGAGGCGTTGCGCGGCGTCTCGCTGGACATCCCGCCCGGGCAGTTCGTCTGCATCGTCGGTCGCTCCGGTCACGGGAAGTCGACGTTGCTGCGCGCGCTCGGGGGGCTGAACCCCCTCAGCGCGGGAGAGATCCGCGCGGCCGGGGAAGTCGTGCAGGGGCCGGCCGCCGAGCGTGGAATGGTGTTCCAGGACGACACCGTCTTCCCGTGGATGCGGGTGCGCGCGAATGTCGAGTTCGGGCTCAAGGCCAAGGGAATGGCGGCGGATGAGCGCGGGCGGCTCGCCGACCGCTGGCTCGAGCAGGTCGGGCTCGACGAGTTCGCCGATTCCTGGCCGAGGGAGCTCTCCGGGGGCATGCGAAAGCGCGTCGCCCTCGCCACCGTGTTCGCCACCGGCGCCGACATCCTGCTGATGGACGAACCGTTCGGCTCGCTCGATTACGTGACGCGGCTCAGCCTGCACGGGCTGCTGCTGGATCTGTGGCGTCGCACCGGCCACACGATCGTCTTCGTCACCCACGACGTCGAGGAAGCGCTGATCCTCGCCGACCGGATCCTGGTCATGAAGGATGGCGGGGTGGCGGACGACATTCCGGTGGGGCTCGCACGGCCGCGCGACGAGGAGGTTCGGGCCCTGCCCGAGGCGGTGGAGATCATCCGGACCATCATCCACCACCTCGGCCTCGAATCGGCGGCGACGGACGAACCGCCGCCCGTGCAGCCGCGGGTCGACGAGCCGTGAACGGGCTCGCCCGCCTGGCCGCCTGGGCGCGCGAGCGCTGGATCAGCATCGCCGCCCTCGCCGTGATCCTCGG
The DNA here is from genome assembly GCA_022822245.1 of Gammaproteobacteria bacterium. The sequence goes on along the minus strand of JAJECB010000191.1, from coordinate 6,068 downwards.
AGCCTGGGAGGTGGCGGGGCACTTGAGCCCGACGAGCGCCCTTCGCCAATCGCCGATCGTGCCGCCATGGGAGTTCGTGTTCGGGCCGTCGCTGCTCGGAATGTCCGACTACTGGACGTTCAATTTCTGGGCACCGAGACCCGCTGCCGGCGGTGCGCAGACCTACCTGGGTGCCGTCCTCGCCATCGTCTATCACTCGGCCCTCACCCTGTGGCGCCTTGCGCTGGGGCTCGTGGTCGGGACGCTGCTGGGCGTCGGCCTCGGCCTGGCGTTCTCGTGGTCGCACGTCCTGCGGCGCCTCGTCTCCTCGCCGCTCCACATCCTGCGCATGTTCCCACTGCTGGCGATGGTGCCGCTGTTCCAGTTCTGGTTCGGCGCCAACACCACCGGGGCGGTGACGTTCGTCGCCTATGGGGTGGGCGTCGTCTACTTCGCGGCCACCATCAACGCCGTCAGCAACGTCCCGAACCGCTACATCGAGTTTGCGCGCACCCTGGGTGCATCGCGCCTCCGGATCTACCTCACCGTGATCCTCCCCGCGATCGTGCCGGAGCTGAGCGCCAGCGTTCTCCTGACGCTGGGCCTTGCCTGGTCCACGGTCATCGGGGCCGAGTACATCGGCCTCGAATCCGGCATGGGGAGGATCATCATCTTCGCCCAGTACTTCAGCAACACCGGGCGGATGACCCTCGCGACGCTGCTCATCATCGTCTATGCCGGCGTATCGTTTCTCCTGTTCCGGCGCCTCGCCGCCCGGATGCTGAGCTGGATGCCCCCGACGGCGTTCACCGAGACGGCGCGCGTCGTTCCCTCCGCTTCGATCAAGTCGTGAAGGAGAAAGCGACGATGAAGATTGAGCGCTTGCGCAAGTTCAACACCCGCGACGTCTACCCCGGCGGCCGCCACGACAACGACATGTGCATGGCGGTGCGGGCCGGCAACCGCATCTACCTCCGGGGCCAGACCGGGCTCGACCTCGAGCAGAAGCTGCGGGACCCGGCCGATCCGGCGGCCCAGGCCCACCAGGCGATGGAGAACGCGAGGACGCTCCTCGAGGAGGCGGGGTCGAGCCTCGACCACGTCACCATGGTCACCACCTATCTCACCGATCCGGGCTACCGGGTGCCGGTCTACCGGACGGTGGCCGATCACCTGCGCGGCAACCACACGGTCGGCACCGGGCTCATCGTCAAGGGTCTCGCCCTCCCGGAGCTCAAGGTGGAGCTCGATCTCGAGGCGGTGGTCCCCGAGACCGGCCCGCACCGGAAGTACCGGAAGATGAACTCCCGGGACTGGTACGGAGAGGCCGAGCTCAACCACGATTCCTGCTTCCTGGTCGACACCGGTGACGAGATCTTCCTTCGCGGCATGATCGGCTCGGAGCCCGACGGCCGGACCATGCACGGCACCGGCTTCACCGTCGCGGACGCCGCGAGCCAGGCCGACCAGGCGATGAAGAACGCCCGCGCCCTCCTCGCCGAAGCGGGGTCCGGGTTCGAGGACGTGATGAAGACCCGGATCTACATCGGCGACCGCGCCTACCGCGAGGCCTGCTACCAGGCCGTCGGCCGGCACTTCGGCGACACGAGCCCCTGCTCGACCGGCCTCATCATGCGCGGCTTCGCCCGCCCCCCGATCCTGTTCGAGATCGACATGGCGATCATCCGGAGCCGGGGGACGCCCCACCAGCGTCTTCGCCGGTTCCACACCGACGAGGTCTACCGGGACGGCCAGAAGCTCGGGTCGCGGTTCTGCCAGTCGGTCCGGGCCGGCAACGTCGTGCACCTCCGCGGTCAGACCGGCTCGACCCTCGACGGCGAGTTTCCGTTCCCGGGCGACCCCGCGGGACAGGCCGACCAGGCGATGAAGAACGTCGCGGTGCTGCTCGAAGAGGCGGGCGCGTCGCTCGGCGACATCTGCAAGATTCACACCTACATCGCGCACCGCGCGCATCGCGAGCCCATCTACCGCGCGGTCGGACGGCACCTCGCGGGCGTTCACCCGTGCGGCACCGGCCTCATCGTCGACGGCTTCGCCCGCCCCGAGATCCTCGTCGAGATCGACGTCGTCGCGGTCATCCAGGATTGAACGGCCGGCCGGCGCCGGCCAGGAGCGACCGCGCAACCGGGTCCGGAACGAGACATGCGGACCGCGTTCTCGCGTTGACGCCGTCGGGGGCAAGCGCCCTCCCGCCCCGTCGGGGCGTTCCGCGGGCTCCATCGTGGCGAAGCCCGGCGCGCCGGGCTGTGCCGGTCCGGCCGCCTCGCGCATAATCGCGTCAACGGGACCCGGAGGACGCAGGACATGGGCAACGCAGCGGACCCTTCTGCGACAAGTCGCGAAGCCGACGAACCCGTCCGGTGGCGGATCGCGGGTGACTGGTGGGACCTCTGCAACTGCGCCATCGGCTGCCCTTGCAACTTCGGCGCGGACCCGACCCTCGGTTACTGCGAGGGTGTGCTGACGTGGCTGATCCGTGAGGGAAGCTACGGTGACGTGCGGCTCGACGGCGGCCTTGCCGTGGTGCTCATCATGCGGTTCGAAGGCAACGCCTTCGAACGGAATCGCGAGTTCGGATTCCTGATTGACGATCGTGCGGATCCCGCGCAGCGCAATGCCCTCGAGATGATCGTCACCGGCCGGGCAGGCGGGATTTTCAAGGCCTGGCGCGATCTCACCATCCGGCTCGACGGGGTCGAGTTCGTTCCGATGAAGGTGAGCCAGGAGGACGAGGAATGGCGGGTCGAGGTGCCCGGCCTGGTGGACGGCCTCGGCGGCCCCTTCCGCCGGTACATGGTGCCGGAGAACGATACCTGCCGGATCTACAACGCGCCGCGGCCGGAGGTGACCCCAGGCTTCCTCACCGTCGGCCAGGCGGTGCGCAACATCGTCACCGGCGCGTTCGGCCGGAACTGGGACTGGTCGACGCGCTCGTCCAAGCACATCGCGTTCGACCTTCGCGGTCCTGACGCCTTTTCCTGGCGAAAGCCCCTGTCGTAGGCGAAGAGAGAGACCAGTCGGACCCGCAGGGGGCGACATGTCCGGGCCGTTTCCGTTCCCGGCCGGACTCACCGCCCGCGACAAGTGGATGATCGGCGGCGGGCTCGCCGCGGTCTGCGGGCTCGCCTGGGCCGCAACGGCCTGGCAGGCGGACGCCATGATGGCGATGGACGCGGGGGGCGGCCCGGCTGCGACGGCCATCGCAATGGCGAGACCGCCGCTCGCGGGCATCGACCTGGTCCTCGTCTACCTGATGTGGGCGGTGATGATGGTGGCGATGATGGTGCCGGGGGCGAGCCCGATGGTCGCCGTCTTCGCCGCAATCAACCGGCGGCGGCGCGAGGACGGCGACCCCTTCGTCCGGACGTCGATGTTTCTCCTCGGCTACCTCGGCGCGTGGTCCTTGTTCAGCCTTGTCGCCACCGGCCTGCACTGGGTTCTCGACGCGACGCGCTTGCTGACCCCGATGATGGAGTCCGCGTCGCCGAGTTTCTCCGCCCTGCTCTTCGCCGCCGCCGGCCTCTACCAGTGGACGCCGCTCAAGGACGTGTGTCTCAAGCACTGCCGCACACCCATCGGGTTCGTGCTCTCCGAATGGAGGGACGGCACTGCTGGCGCGATCGTCATGGGTTTGCGACACGGCCTCTTCTGCACCGGCTGCTGCTTCGCGATCATGGGGTTGCTGTTCGCCGTCGCCGTCATGGACCTTCGCTGGGTCGCGGCGGTCGCGATTCTCGTCACCCTGGAGAAGCTGCTGCCCTGGCCTCGCTTCTGGCGCCACTTCATCGGCGCGGTCTTCCTCACCGCCGCGCTCGGCTTCGCCACCGGCCGCATCGGCTTGTAGGAGAGTCGCGAAGCGCGCCGGAACGCCCCTTCTCCACATCCCGCGCGGCGCCGTCAGGCGCCGGAGGACTCCGATGGCTGACATCCGCAAGTTCATCCGTTTCCTGTCCCACGCCGACCTCGAGACGCTTGGCCTCGAAGTGGACGAGATCATCGACATCCTGGAGGCCGCGTTCCGGGTCAAGGCCGCCGGCAACGTGTTCATGCCCCCCAAGATCTTCTTCCATCGTCACGGCCCGCGCTTCTACAGCTCGATGGTCAGCGCAAGCCCGCACCTCGGCTACGCCGGCTGCAAGTGGCAGAGCGGCGATCCGGCCAACCCGGGGCGGGGCCTGCCCTACATCCAGGGCCTCTACATCCTGACCGAGGACGCCACCGGCCAGATGCATGCCGTCATGGACGCGGGGTGGATCACCGGCCAGCGTACCGCTGCCGCAACCGGACTGGTCGTCAGGCATCTGGCGAAGGAGAGGGATCGCACTCTCGGCATCCTCGGCTGTGGCCTGCAGGGCCGGAAACACCTGGAGGCCGTCCATGCGGCCCGACCGCAGTTCGACCAGTGTGTCTGCTACGACATCGTCCCCGAACGCCAGGAGGGCTTCATCGAGGAGATGACCGGCCGGTCCGGCTTCGCTTCCATCATGGGGATGAAAGGCCCCGAAGAGGTCGCCCGCAACTGCGACGTGCTGGTGACGGGTGGACCAATCCGGAAGGATCGCGAGCCGGTCATTCGGTCCGAATGGATCGGACCGGGCACGTTGGTCGTTACTATCGACTACGACAGCTACGTCACGGACGACGCGATTGCATCGATGGACCTCGTCCTGACCGACGACTACGGCCAGATCGAGGACGCCCGCCGCAATGAGGGCAAGTTCCCGGGAGTGACACGGATCGACTCCACGGTGGCGGAGCTCGTCGCCCATGGGAAGGGGAGGAGAACGTCCGACGAGCAACGGATCCTGGTGTTCAACCTGGGGATTGCCCTCGAGGACCTGGCGACGGCGATTGAGGTCCTGAAGCGTGCCGAGCAGGCGGAGACCGGGACGCTGCTGCCCGTCAGGGCATGATCGCACTCGCCGCCGCGCGGACGCATGTTCCCTTGCTCGGCGGCGCGGCCGGCCGCAACTGATCCAGGCTCGGCCCGGCGGGGTTCAGGGGGCCGGGACGTCGGCGTCCTGCGCGTCGAGCAGGTAGGGGTTGGCCCGGAACCACGCGGAGCGCCCGACCCGAACCTCCGCGACCTTCCATTCCCCGCCGTCGCGCACGAGGAAGAAGTCGAGCGGGTCGCCGCGGTCGCCCCACTCGGCGTCGACCTGCACGTACGCGCGGCTGCGACCGACGATGAGCGACGAAGGAAAGGACGCGAGCTCGGGGTCGCTCCCCCGCTCCGCCGCGAGAGGCGGATGCCGCTCCGCGTAGTCCCGGACGGTGAGGAAGACGACCGTGCGGCTCACCGCGTGGGCGAGAAGCAGGAGGGCGACCAGGGACGCCATCACCCCGACGAGCACGGCGCGGATGATCCGCATCGTCTCGCCTTCCGTGCGCTCGGAGTCGGCCACCGTGACCGGCCGGATGAGCCGCCGCGGACCCGCCACCGGAACGAGGCGAAGGCCGAGCAGCCAGCGACCGCCGCTCAGCCCGAACCGGAACCCGCCGCCCGGGCGCGAAGCCCCTCGATCCCGCAGCCACACGATATAGAGCGCGAGGAAGCCGAAGATCGCGAACATGAACCCGGACGCTGCGGCGGTGTCGACCGGCACGAAGAACGCGAGGACGTCGATGGCGAGCCCCGCGGCGAGGAGGGCGAAGCAGATGTCGATGGCGAGCGCCGTCCCCCGCCGCAGGAGCGAGGCGACGGGGCGCCGCACGCCATCGACCTCCACGGTCCGCGTCCATCCGATGCGCCCCGCGAGGGGGGTGGTGGACGAATCCTCCGCTTCGGTCCCCCGGGCGTTCTCCGCCTCCGGCGAATCGCCGTCGCTCGGCGCGGCGTCCCCCGGAGCGGGCGCACCGGGCCGCTCTTCGCTCCGTCCGCGTCCCTCGTCCACGTGACCCTCGCCCCGTACCGAAGGAGCGCTCAGGTCCCCGCCGGTCGAGGCGCGGCGGCGAGGAGGTCCGGGAGCGCGCCCATCTCCCGAAAGAGCTGTGCGCCCGCCGGCAACGCAGGCGGGGATTCGTCCGCTGCCGCGAACGCGAACACCGTCATGCCGGCTCCGAGCGCG
>JAJECB010000091.1 GCA_022822245.1 Gammaproteobacteria bacterium | reverse complement strand
TGGGGATCGTCACTCCGGCCCTGTGGTTCCGACGGTCAGGTCGCTCGCCCGTGGCGACCTACGGGCGGTAGGTGAAGCGGGTGGGGCCGGGCTCGCGGAGCGGCGCGGCAAGGTTCGCGAACTCGCAGAGCAGGGCGCGGGTGTCGCGCGGGTCGATGATCTCCTCCACCCAGTAGGTCTCCGCGGTCCGGAACGGCGAGCGGGCCCGCTCCAGGCGCTCCTCGATGTCGCGCAGGGTCGCCTCCCGGTCCTCCGCCGCCTCGAGCTCCGCCTTGTACGCGGCCTCGATCCCGCCCTCCACCGGGAGCGAGCCCCAGTCCGCGGAGGGCCACGCGTAGCGGTACCGGAGGCGGGCGGTGTTCATGTGGGCGGCCCCTGCCACCCCGAAGCACTTGCGAACGATGATGCTGCACCAGGGCACGGTGGTCTGGAACACGGAGGCGAGGGCGCGTGCGCCGTGGCGGATGGTCCCCGCCCGCTCGGCCTGGGTGCCGATGAGGAACCCGGGGATGTCGACGAGGTGCACCACCGGGACGTGGAAGGTCTCCGCGAGCTCGGCGAAGCGGGTCATCTTGAGGGACGCGTCCGCGGTCCACGCCGCGCCGTAGTGGTAGGGATCGCCCGCGACGACCGCGACCGGCCAGCCATCGAGGCGGGCGAGCCCGGTGATGAGGGAGCGGCCCCACGCCTTCCCGATCTCGAAGAACGAGCCCGCGTCCACGAGCGCCTCGATGATCGGGCGCATGCGGTAGACCTTGCGCCGGTCGCGCGGGATCGCACTGATGAGCCATTCCTCGCGCCGCGCCGGATCGTCGTCCGCCGCGCCGCGCGGCGGCAGCTCGTACACCGACTGGGGGAGGTAGGAGAGGAAGCGGCGGGCATGGGCGAACGCTTCCGCCTCGGAGTCGACCACCGCGTCCACCGCCCCGATCCCGGCGTGCATGTCGGCGCGGCCGAGCTCCTCCTTGTCGACCGTCTCTCCGATCCGGGCGACCACCGGCGGCCCCGCCACGAATACCTGGGACGTGCCCCGCACGAGCACCGAGTAGTGGCTCGTCACGAGCCGGGCGGAGCCGAGCCCCGCGATCGAGCCGAGCCCGAGTCCGATGACGGGGACGGTCGCGAGGTTCGAGACGGCGTGCTCCCAGCCGATGGCCTGGCTCACGTAGGTACGGCCCTCGGTCTCGATGGTCTTGACCGAGCCGCCGCCCCCGGTGCCGTCGACGAGCCGCACGAGGGGAAGGCGAAGCTCGCGGGCCATCTGCTCCGCCGCCACCATCTTGTCCCAGATCGATGCGTCCGCCGCTCCGCCCCGCACCGTGAAGTCGTCGCCTTCGACCACCACCCGGCGGCCGTCGAGGTCGCCCCGGCCGTAGATGAAGTTGGCGGGCCGGAGCCCGGTGAGGCGGCCTTCCCCATCGTAGGAGGCGACGCCGGTGACCGAGCCGATCTCGTGGAACGTCCCGGGGTCGAGGAGCCCGTCCACCCGCTCGCGCACCGTGAGCTTGCCCTGCCCGTGGTGGCGCGCGACCTTCTCCGGTCCACCCATCTCGCCGACGAGCTCCTGGCGCCGGCGAAGCTCCTCGAGCTCGGGCTCCCAGCCCGTCGCCTCGCTCGCCACCCGGGTCTCGGATGATTCGGGAATCGTGCTCATCGTCTTGCCGCTGCCTCGCCCTGCTGCTGCTGCTTCGCCCCGCTCCCGCGGCGCCCCGCGTCCGCCCGCCCGGTCACCCGAGCCGGATCGATCCGGCCCCGCGCGCCGCTCAGGCCCCGAGCGCGGCGAGGAAGCGGCGGTGCGCGTCGAGATGCGCGCCGGGGTCGGCAAACCCGCAGTCGATGGTGCGGAAGGTGACGTGGGTCGCCCCGGCCGCCTCCCAGGTGCGGGCATCCTCGGCCCAACGCTCGGCGTCGTCACCGTGCGCGTGCACCGTCGCCTCGACCCCGATCCCCGCGGGGTCACGGCCCGCCTCGCGCGCGAAGCCGTGGAACTCCTCGATCGCGGCTCGCCCCTCGTCGCCGCAGGGGGTGCGGGGATTCATGAGCCAGCCGTCGCCGAGCCGGGCCGCCCGCCGGATCGCGACCGCCTCGAACGCCCCGATCCACAGGGGAATGGGGCGCTGCACGGGGGGCGGATTGAGTCCGACGTCGCTCAGCCGGTGCCAACGGCCCTCGAAGGTGACGAGATCCTCGCTCCAGAGCCGTCGCAGCACGTCCACCTGCTCTTCCACGCGGCGCCCGCGGTTACGGAAGTTCTCGTTCAGGGCCTCGAACTCGACCGCGTTCCAGCCGATGCCGATGCCGAGGCGCATCCGGCCGCCGCAGAGCACGTCCAGCTCGGCCGCCTGCTTGGCGACGAGCGCGGTCTGGCGCTGCGAGAGGATGAGGATCGCGGTCGTGAACTCGATCCGCTCGGTGACCGCCGCGAGGTGGGCGAAGAGGAGGAGCGGCTCATGGAACATCCGGTCCCGCGTATAGAACTTCGCGTGCGGCGGTCCGCTCGGGGTGCGCGCCCCGAGCACGTGGTCGATCGCGGTCAGGTGGTCGAAACCGAGCCCCTCCAGCGTCTGGACGTAGTCCCGGATCACGGCCGGATCGGCTCCGATCTCGGTCTGCGGAAAGACCGCCCCAATTCGCATCGTCTCCCTCCCCTCTGTCTCGTCCGCGGATCGATTCGCCGCGACGCATGATTTCGAACGAAGGCCGGGGACGGTTCGCCCCACCGGCCTCCGCCCCGACCGCGGCGCCCCGGATATTACACGCTGCCCACGCGACGCATCCGCCGCCCGCCGCCGCGCACCGGCGGGCGACGGCGGCGGGCGCCGCCGGAGCGCCCGGGGTCAGATCCGGATGGTCTGGCCGGGGCGGGCGGTCGTCCACTCGCGCCCCGGCTCGCGGAGCGCGGCCACCGCCCGGTGAAGCCTCGCCTTGTGCTCCCGGGCGTGATGCGAGACGACCACCCGCCGGACCTCCGCCCGGTCGGCGAGGGCGCGGAGCTCGGCAAGGGTCGAATGGCCGGAGTACTTCCGCCGCACCGAGTAGAGCTCGTGGAAGAGGACGCCCACCCCCCGGTAGAGGGCCTCGGTCGCGGCGCTCGGCGCGCCGTCTCCGCTGAACGCGCACGACCGGCCCTTCGCTTCGAAGCGCACGCTCAGGTTCACAACGCCGTGGTCGGAGCGGGCGCAGGCGAGGGAGAGCGCCCCGAAGTCGAGGCGCTTCGCGGGCGAGACAGCGATGAACTCGACCGGATACGAAAGGTGCTCGCGCATCCCGGGATACCCGAGGTCGAGCGCGCGCCGGACGAAGCTCGCGACCCCCGAATGGCCGATGACGGAAAGCGGCCGCTCGCGCCGCTCGATGAGAAAGCGCCCGAGGAGGGGGACGATGCCGAAGGAGTGGTCGGCGTGGGTGTGGGTGAGGTAGACGGCGTCGAGCCGGCGGTGGAGCCCCTTCGCCCAGAGCCGCTCCGGGATCTGGTAGCCGCAGTCGACGAGCACGGTGGGCAATCCGGACCCGTGCAGCAGGTACGAGTTGTTGCCGATGCCCGAATCGAACGCCTCGCCGCAGCCGATGACGGTGACCTTCATCGCCCCCCTCCCGCCCTCACGCCGCGGCGCGAAGCGCGAGCTGCTCCCGGACCTCGCCGGGGCCCATCACCCGGACGTTCATCGCGCGGAGGATCTCGACCGCGCGGGTCACGAGGTCCGCGTTCGAGGCGTGCACCCCGCGCTCGAGGTACAGGTTGTCCTCCAGGCCCACCCGGACGTTCCCGCCGGCGAGCACCGCCATCGCGACGTAGGGGAGCTGCATCCGCCCGATCGAGAACGTCGACCAGCGGGTGCCGGCGGGAAGCTGGTTGACCATGGCGAGCAGGGTGCCCGGATCGTCCGGCGCGCCGTACGGGATCCCCATGCAGAGCTGCACGAGGAGCGGAGACTCGATGAGCCCCTCGTCCACCATCCGCTTCGCGAACACGAGGTGCCCGGTATCGAAGACCTCGAGCTCCGGCCGCACCCCGAGCTCCTTCACCCGCGCCGCCATCGCGCGGAGCATGGACGGGGTGTTGGTCATGACGTAGTCGCCCTCGGCGAAGTTCATCGTGCCGCAGTCGAGGGTGCAGATCTCGGGAAGGAGCTCCTCGACGTGGGCGAGCCGCTCGAGCGGCCCCGCCATGTCGGTCCCCTCCGGGTCGAGGGGGAGCGGGGTCTCGCCCGGACCGAAGGTGAGGTCCCCGCCCATCCCGGCGGTAAGGTTGAGGACCACGTCGGTCCCGGACGCGCGGATCCGTTCCACCGCCTCGCGGAAGAGCGCCGGATCGCGCGCCCCCCGGCCCGTCTCCGGATCGCGCACGTGGAGGTGGACGACGGCGGCGCCGGCGCGGGCCGCTTCGATCGCGGAATCGGCGATCTCGGCCGGGGTGACCGGAATGGCGGGATGCTTGCCCACCGTGTCGCCGGCGCCGGTGATCGCGCAGGTGATGAAGGCATTCCAGTTCATCGTTCGGTCCTCGGGCCGGGGCTCCCGGGCAAGGAGCAAGCGTGCACCCCGGCTCGCGCAAAAATCAACCTCACGGCCGCCGCGAGCTCGCGCCCCCGGACGCGGATCGCGCACGATCCTCGGCCCGATCCCGCGGCTCCCGGGAGCGCGGACTTCACATGAGCACGACTCCTCGGGAGCGCGGGCTTCCAGTCCGCGGACAGCCGAAGGCCCGATGTGCTCCGCGCGGGCAAGATGCCCGCGATCCCAGGGGCGGCAGCCCCCGGAGGCCCGCGGCCACGACATGAGGCTTGTGCGTAATCGGGTCCGCGCATGCGGACTGTTGGCGGATGCCGGCTATAGTTCGCCGTTCGCAACCGCCGGGAACCGACGCGCATGCTGTGCCACGAATTCGAGACCCTCGAGCAGAACGGGATCACCTCCGTCGCGCTTCCGCGGATTGCGGACCCCTCGGTCATCCCCCTCTGGTTCGGGGAAGGCGACGCGGTCACCCCGGAGTTCATCCGGGACGCGGCGAAGCGGGCGCTCGACGAGGGTCGCACCTTCTACGACCATCCGGCCGGACGGGCGGACCTGCGCGAGGCGATCAAGGCCTACCTCGATCGGCTCTACGGCATCGACCTCGCGGTCGGGCGCGTCGTCGTCCCCGGCTCCACCATGCTCGCCATCTTCATGGCGGCGCGGATGACGCTTGGGCCGGGCGGCCACGGGCTCATCGTGTGCCCGGCGTGGCCGAACATCGACCGCTCGTTCCAGATGACGGGAGGGAGCTTCGACTTCGTCCGCCAGCGGCTCGAGCCCGGAGGATGGCGGCTCGAGCTCGACGACGTGTTCGAGGCGGTGCGGCCGGACACCACGACCGTCTTCGTCAACAGCCCTTCCAACCCGACGGGCTGGGTGATGCCGAGCGAGGAGCAGCGCCGGCTCCTCGACTTCTGCCGGGAGCGGGGCATCACGATCATCGCGGACGAGGTCTACCACCGGAACGTGTTCGAGGGCGAGGTCGCTCCCTCGTTCCTCACCGTCGCCGCCCCGGAAGACCCCGTCATCATCGTCAACGGGTTCTCGAAAGCGTACGCGATGACCGGCTGGCGGCTCGGCTGGATGGTCGCTCCGGCGGGCTTCGAGGAGCAGATGGATGCCTACTCGGAGTGCTGCAACACCGGCGCGCCGAACTTCATTCAGAGCGCAGGCATTGCGGCCCTTGCGGGCGGCGAATCGTTCGTGCGGGAGATGCGCGAGCACTACCGCGCGGGGCGCGAAGCGGTGATGGAGATCCTCGCCCCCCATCCCCGCGTCGAGCTCACCGAGCCGGTCGGCGCCTTCTACGCCTTCCCGCGGGTTCGCGGCCTCCGGAACAGCCTCGGCTTCGCGCAGGAGCTGCTCGCGGAAGAGGATGTCGGGGTCGCGCCCGGCTACACGTTCGGCCCGGGCAACGAGGACCACTTCCGGATCTGCTTCGCGAAGTCCCGCGAGAACCTCGAGACGGCCCTTCACCGCATCGTTCGCTACCTCGACCGCCACGACAACGACTTCGGCTGAGCCGCCCCGGGGAGCTCAGGGCCCCAGCACCCCGACCGGGATCACTCCCACCTCGCCAACGCTCGTGCTCCCATAGCCTTGCGGAACGATTACCGCGAGGGAGGACGGTCTGTCGTGGTCGCTGTTCTCCATCCGTCGAGCCAGTCTGCGGAGGTTCTTCGCGCCGTCTTCCACCCACCGCTCGCCCAGCTTGATCTCGAACGCCGCCCAGCGCCCGTCCCCCGCCTCCACGATGGCGTCGACCTCCAGTCCTTCCTTCTCCCGGTAGTGGTACACCTGTGCGTCCGCGGCCTGGGCGTAAACCCGCAGATCGCGGATGACCATGGATCCGAACAGAAGGCCGAGGAACTCGAGGTCGGCCGTCAGGCGCTCCGGGGTGGCCCGCAATGCCGCGACCGCGAGCGAAGGATCGACGAAGTGTCGTACGGGCATTTCCCGCAGGACGGTCCGGGAACGCAGGTGCGGCGACCATGCCGGTTGGTCTTCCACCACCATGAGCCGCTCCAGTGCGTCGAGATACTCGGCAACGGTGTCAGCCTTCAAAGGGCGGCTGTCGCCCCCCACCTCGGCGGCCAGCTTCGACATGGCCACTGACGTGGCGACATTGCGCGCGAGTGACCGCAGAAGACGCTCCACCCTGACGGGGTCTCGCGTCTTCCCGCTGACCGCCGATACGTCGGTGCGGCGGACTTCATCCAGATAGGCGCGGTTCGCACGCAGGATCCGCGACGGCGCGTTGCCGATGCTGCCCGGCCAACCACCGGCACATACGAGCTCCGCGACGGACGCGATCGACAGATCGGACCGCTTCGCCCGTTGCTGCGCACCGTCCATGAGTCGCTGCAGCGAGATCTCGCCCGTGGAGCGTCCACTCTCGTACAGTGACAACGGGCGCATGCGCAGCCGCGCGAAACGACCGGCGCCGGTATGGCGGGTGATGTCGTCGGCAGGTACGGCAGATCCGGTGAGGATGAACTGACCGGGAACGGCCCGCCGATCCACCGCCCTGCGCACGTGGTTCCAGATGGCCGGTTCCAATTGCCATTCGTCGATCAGACGAGGGGTCTGCCCCTCCAGCACGGCCGCAGGGTCCGCACCGATCATCCGCCGGGCGTTGTCGTCAACGTCCAGCAGCACCTCGCTCTTGGCCGCCTGCGAGGCGGTGAACGTCTTGCCGGATGCTTTCGGCCCCTCCACGAGGACCGCGCCGGTGGCGCTCAACAACTCCGCCAGCTCGGCATCGACGATCCGCGGAAGGTAGGCCATTGGCGACTCCGGCAAGCACCGCTCTCCCGGCCGAGAGTAGTTCGGTCATGCGATGACCGCAAGCCTTCAACGGGGGATTCGGTGGAACTTCAGAGGGTAATTTGGCGAATATCTAGCGGGAGATTCGGCGGAAATACAAGGGGCGATTCGCGGACATCGAGCGGGGGATTCGGATACTCCGCCCGGTGTGCTACCCGATTCCGCCCCATCCTCTTCGGCAGCCCGCCCCGCTTCCGATTCACAGGAAGCAGGTACCGGCGGCGCCCGTGCAATCGAAACGGGACGAGGGAGCCGGCGCCATGGAGGGGAACCCGCGAATCGTCCCGGATCGGCGCCCTTCCTTCAATGGCTGACGTCAGCCACTCCTCTCCTCAGAGGCGGCAGTCGGTCCACGCGCCCCCCGCCTCGGCCGACGCCTTGGCGGCGGTGATGAAGGCGAGGCCGCGGGCGCCGTCCTCGACGGTCGGGAAGTCGAGGGCGAGGGGGTCCGCCCGCGTCCCCGTGATGCGCGCCGCGACCGCCTCCGCAACGTCGGAGTAGAGGTTCGCGAACGCCTGGTGGGTGCCCTCGGGGTGGCCGATGGCGATACGGCTCGCCCGCTCCGCGGCGGGCTTGAGCCCCGGCCCCCCACGGCTCAACATCCGGCGGGGCTCTCCGACGCGCATGTGGGTGAGCCAGGACGGGTCCTCCTGGTGCCATTCGAGGCCGCCGTCCGCCCCGTGGATCCGGAACTTGAGCCCGTGCTCGGCCCCCGCGGCGGCCTGGGTGACCCACAGGATCCCGCGGGCGCCGTTCGGGTAGCGCAGGAGGACCCCCGCGGTGTCGTCGAAGCGGCGCCCGGGCACCACCGCGCCGACATCGGCCGAGACGGCCTCCGGCTCCATTCGGGTCACCGAGTGCAGCAAGTGGTATGCGTGGCTGCCGATGTCGCCGAGGATCGCCGACGGCCCCGAGCGCTCGGCGATGAAACGCCAGTAGTCGGGGTCGTCGAGGTCGGGACGCACCGCGAGCTGCGGCTGGATGTACTCGACCTGGGCGAGCCGGAGCTCCCCGATCTCGCCGTCCCCGACCATCGCCCGCGCCTGGCGCGCCATGGGATAGGCGGAGTAGTTGTAGGTGGTGCAGAAGACAAGATCGCTCGCCCGCACCCGGGCGACGAGGTCCTGGGCATCCTCCAGGCGGGTGGTGAGGGGCTTGTCGCAGATGACGTCCCGGCCCGCGTCGAGCCAGCGGCAGGCGAGCGGGTAGTGGCTGTCGTTCGGGGTCATGATCGCGACCACGTCCACCCCGTCCGGGCGGGCGGTCTCCCCCTCGATCATCTCGTCGACGTCGCCGTACGCGCGCTCCGGCGCCCAGCCGAGCACCCGTCCCGCGGCACGCGACCGCTCGGGGTTCGAGGACAGCACCCCGCCGACCACCTCATAGCGGTCGTCGAGACGCGCCCCGGCACGGTGCACCTCGCCGATGACGCTTCCGGGGCCGCCTCCGAGCACCCCGAGACGAAGTCTCCGGCCAAGCTTCTCGATGACGGGATTTGCGGTCATGGTGCCCTCCGAAACGCCATTCTGAATACCTGATTGCGTACCACCCTCGAAATCGGGGTCAGCGGGGAAGAATCCGGTTTCTCGTCCGGCGCGCTCCACCGCACCGGAAACCGGACCCTGACCCCGACTTCGGCGGCGGCGGCACGTCGGCGCAGGCGCCCGCCCGCCACCGGGACGGCGGGTGGCCCCTTACCAGTCCTCCAGGGGATAGGTCGAAATCAGCTCGTGCCCGGTCTCGGTGACGAGCGCCTGCTCCTCGAGCTTGACCCCGCACGAGCCCCCCTCCGCCCCCGCGTAGACCTCGACGCTCACCATCATTCCCGGCTCGAAGACGCCGTCGTAGCCGGAGCGCGCCCAGTCCTCGGGGTACTTGATGCTTGGATACTCGTCGCAGAGCCCCGTGCCGTGGGCGATGACGGAGTACCGGCCCGCCCGGTACCGCTCCGGCAGCCGGTGGCTCTTCTCGGACATCTCCGCGAATCCGAGTCCCGGACGGAGCAGCGCGAGGTTCGTCGCGATGTGCTCGCGGGCGACCTCGTTCGCCTCGCGCTGCTCGTTCGTCGGGCGCGCCTCGCCGCAGATCCAGGTCCGCGAGATGTCGACGCAGTAGCCGTAGGGGCCGATGAGGTCGGTGTCGAAGGCGACGATGTCACCCTCCCGCATCACCCGCGGCCCGCACTCCTGGAACCAGGGGTTGGTGCGCGGGCCGGAGGCGAGGAGCCGGGTCTCGATCCACTCCCCGCCCCGCTTGATGTTCTCGGCGTGGAGTACCGCCCAGAGATCGTTCTCCGTCATCCCCGGGCGCATCACGCGCCGCATCTCCCGCATGGCGTTTTCGCACGAGACCATCGCGCAGCGCATGGCGTCGACCTCGTTCGCGTCCTTGACCTTGCGGGCGTGCTCGGTGATCCGCTGCCCGTGCCGGATGTCAATCCCGAGCCGGTCGAAGGCCCGCACCCCCGCGATCTCCATCTTGTCGACGGCGAGACGCCGGTTCCCGCCGCCGTGCGCGCGCAGAAGCTCGTCGACCTCGCCCGCGAAGCGGCCCGCCATCTCGTCGGTGCGCTCGCCGGACGCGAAGTAGAAGAAGGACCCGAAGGGCCGGGCTTCGTCGACCAGCGGCAGGTGGTCGGCGAGGTGGATCGCCCGCCCGAACTCGAAGAGGACGACGGGGCCGTCGGTCGCGATGAAGCAGGCCCTCGCCGGGTTGTGGGCGATCCACACCTGCATGTTGGTCGTGTCGGTCGCGTAGCGGACGTTGAGCGGGTCGAAGAGGAGGAGCCCCGCGCAGTCGTCGCGGCGGAGCTCCCCCCGCAGCCGTTCGAGCCGGTACTCGCGGAGGGCGGAGAGATCCGGCACCCGCACCCCCGCCTCCTCCCACTCCCGGTAGGCGAGCGCAGTGGGGCCGATCTCGACGCGGTCGTCGTTGTCGGGCGTGCCGTCCGGCCGGCGCCCGACCGTGCCTTGCGCCACGTCACACGCCCGGACCGCCCGCCGGCCGGGGTGGATCTTCGGTTCCGGAACGGACCAAGTGCTCATCGCCTCTGCGCTCTCCGGCTGATCGCTTTCCGATTCAACGTATTGCGTATCTCCAGACGGTGTTTGTACGGCCTTGGGACGTGCTCGCGAGCGTACCACCTGCGGAAGGCCGGAAACAGCCCGTCGGAGTCGGCCCGGGACCATTTCATGGTCACCGAGCCTCGCGCTCGAACGGGCCGGAGGTCTCTTCACCCAAGCAGGATCCGCGCGCTCCCGAGGAAGCCTCCACGCCTGAGACCGCGTTGGCGGAGGCGGAAGATGCACGAACGAACGAAGCGATGTACCCGACGTTGAATCCGGGTTAACCTTCGCGGTGCCGGAGGGAGGTGTTGTCCAAGTGATGGAAGGAACGTGCCAAGGATGGTCACGAACCCGACTGGGGCCGGGATGGAGCGGCGTTCCTCTGCCCAAGCTCCGCGGGCCGTGCGCCCGAGCCGGACGGATACGCAGGGAGGGCGGCAGACCCTCGTGAAGACCATCAAGCAGGCCTGCCGGCCACGGCCCGGCGTCTTCGACCCGACCCGCCGCGATACCGTCCTCGACCTCACCGATTTCGCGGCCGATCGCGTCGACCCGGCTCGGTTCTTCGCCGAGAACCACATCACGGAGGGCATGAAGACCCTCCTCACCGAGGGGTTCCGGCGCCTCGAAGGCAAGTCCACCCAAGGCGTGTTCAAGCTTACCCAGGCGATGGGTGGTGGGAAGACCCACAATCTGCTCGCGCTCGGCCTGCTCGCCCGCCATCCGGAATACCGTGCCGGAGTGATGGGCGGATTTTACGCTCCCGGAGCCGACCTCGGCCCGGTGCGGGTGGTCGCCTTCTCCGGCCGCGAGAGCGACGCCCCACTCGGCATCTGGGGAGCCATCGCGGAGCAGCTCGGCAAGCGGGAGCAGCTCGCGGGCTACTACTCGCCGCTCGCCGCTCCCGGCCAGACCGCTTGGGTGAACCTGCTTGAGGGCGATCCGCTCCTCGTCATGCTGGACGAGCTGCCGCCCTACCTGGTCAATGCGGCCTCCAAGACCATCGGCCACTCGGACCTGTCGGCGGTAACGACCACCGCCCTTTCGAACCTCCTGATCGCAATCGGGCGGGACGAGCTGCGCAACGTGTGCCTGGTGCTCTCCGACCTGAAGGCGACCTACGGCGCCGGCACGGCGAAGATCGCGAGCGCCCTCGAGGATCTCGAGGCCGAGACCGGTCGAAGCGCGATGAACCTGGAGCCCGTCCGCATGAACACGGACGAGTTCTACCAGATCCTGCGAAAGCGCATCTTCGATACGCTGCCGGACGAGGCGAGCATCCAGGCGGTCGCCCAAGGGTATGCGCGGGCCGTCCGCGAGGCGAAGCAGATGGACGTGACGAACGCCTCGCCCGAGCAGTTCGCGGGCCGCGTCGTCGAATCCTATCCGTTCCACCCGGCCATCCGGGACCTCTACGCCAGGTTCCGGGAGAACCAGGGCTTCCAGCAGACTCGCGGCCTGATTCGCCTCATGCGCATCGTGGTGTCCCGGATCTGGGAGTCCGACCACGACCCGTACCTCGTCGCGGCTCACGACATCGACCTCGGCAGCCGCGAGACCCTGACCGAGATCAACCAGATCAATGCCACCCTGGACAACGCCATCGCGCACGACATCGCCTCGGGCGGCAGCGCGGTGGCCGAGACCCTGGACGCCGCAGGCTCGGGCGGCGGCGAGGACGCACAGGACGTCATGCGGCTTCTGCTGGTGGCCTCCCTCGCCAACGTCCCAAACGCGATCAAGGGGCTTACCGTTCCCGAGATCATCGGCGACCTCTGCGCGCCGGGACGCGACGTGTCACAGCTTCCGAACGGGGTGATCGCGCGCCTTGCGACCGCCGCCTGGTACCTGCACTCGACCAACGACGGACGGCTGCATCTGCGCAATGTGCAAAACCTCGTCGCCCGGGTAACGACCACCGCCGGCGCGTACCTGCGCGACCAGGCCACGCAGGAGCTCAAGGCGCGGTTGAACGAGATCTTCGAGCCGGTCGAAGGAGCGTGCTACCAGCGCCTGCGGGCACTCCCGGCCGTCGATGACATCGACGTCGACCCGGGCCGGGTGACCCTGGTGGTGGCCGAGCCCCACCCGGCCGGCCTGCATCCGGCCCTCGTGACCTTCTACGAGCAGCACACTTACCGCAACCGCCTCTGCTTCCTCACCGGCCAACGCGCCTTCGACTCCCTGCTGGAGCGGGCGCGGGAGCTGAAGGCGATCAACCAGATCATCGCGGAGATGCACGCGGAGGGCGTGGCCGACGGCGACACGCAGATGCAGCAGGCGCGCGACACCCTCCTGCCGCGCTTCCTCGCGCAGTTCCACAGCGCCATCCGCGAGACCTTCACGACGATCTACTACCCCACCCGGGACCGGCTCGCGCGGACGGACTTCCTGATGGAGTTCAGGGAGAACCGCTACGACGGCGAGGAGCAGGTGCGCGCGGCCCTCGCGAGCCGGCAGAAGTACACGACCAACGTGGCCGGCGAGACCTTCCGCAAGAAGGTGGAGGTCCGGCTGTTCACCCAGCGCTCGATGTTGTGGACGGAGATCGAGCGCCGGGCCGCGACCGCCCCGGTGTGGCAGTGGCACCGCCCCGACGCCTTGGTGAAGTTGAAGGCGGACTGCATCCACCGGGACCTGTGGCGGGAGGAAGGGAGCTACGTCGACCGGGGGCCGTTCCCGAAGCCCGCGACCACCGTACGGATCCGGGAGATCGCGCGGGACGACGACACCGGCGTGGCGATGCTGCGCCTCACCCCGGTCAACGCCGACACCCTGTACGCGGAGCTCGGCGCCCCGGCGACCCCGGCCTCCCGGAAGGTCGACGGGCGCGACCACGAAACCGCGGATCTTCGGGTCTCGTTCCTCGCCGTGGACTCCACTGGCGAGCACGAGACCGGCGACCCGGTGGAGTGGCGAAACCGCATCACCATCAAGTCCCGCGAGTACGCCGGCGGCGGAGAGCGACGGGTGGAGATCCGATCCGCGCCCCCCGCCCCCATCCGCTACACCACCGATGGCTCCGACCCCAATGTCGCCGGCGGCGCGTACGACGAGCCGTTCCCGGTCCCGGAGGGCACCCGCCTGGTCCTCGCGGTGGCCGCAAAGGACGGCATCGTCTCCGAGGTCCACCGGCGCGAGATCGCCGAAAAGCCCGTCGAACGACCCATCGACCGGAGCCGGCCGGCGGTGTGGACACCGAGCCGCGGTATTGCATTCCGGACCACCCGTACCGCGTACGGCTTCACCGCCCGCCTGAAGAAACACCTGGCGAGCGCCCGCGACCTGCGCCTGAGTGTCGAGACCACCGATGGGGGGACGTGGAACGAGCTCAATCTCTCCAACGACATCGCGTTGAGCGGAGAGCTCATCGAAGAGGCGGTCGAGCACCTGCGGGCGCTGATCGCCGACGGTGAGGTGTCCATCGAGGCGAAGCACCTTCGCTTCGAGACCGGACAGCGGTTCCTGGACTACGTCGAGGAGATCAAGGCGGAATACCTGCGCAACGAGGTAGGGCAGGAGCCATGAACGCGCCATCCCGACCCCGGCCGCTCGGGTTCGGCTTCGACCCCGAGGAATCCGAACACCATTTCGTGGTGACGGTGCCCGGTGGCCACCGCCGGGACGTGCTGATCGCCGAGCACCTGAGCTTTGGACCGGCTTGCTCTCCCGCCTTGGGGATGGGCGTCCAGGACGCGCGATTCCGGGTGACCCTGGCCCGTGCCAAGTGGGAGGCGATCGCCCATGAGGCCCGCGCCGAGCTCAACCGTAGGCTGAGGAAGCAGGGCCTTCCGCCGGGGCGCTGGAAGCGGGGCGACAACCCCGTCGCCCGCCTGCTTGGAAAGGAGCTGACCCTGCTCGCCTGGGCGGTAGAGGACGCCGATCCGGCGCTCATCCCCGCCGCGATCCGGAACTGGCTCGGCCTCGCCCCGGAGGAGCGGTGGTGGCTGTTCACCATGACCAGCGCGGCGACCGGGCACGCCCTGCACGGCCGGAACAAGGGGTGGCGCAAGGCGGTGCGGTTCGCGCTCACCGAGAACCCGGTCACCGGCGACCGCGAGGAGCGGCAGGCGGAGATCTTCCGGCTGGTGGCCGCAGAAAAGGCGCCACCCACCGCGCGGTCCGGCAGCATCGGCAGCCGTCGAGCCGGAGCTTGAGACGTGGCGCCGGCATCCGCGGTGGCGACCCCTCCACGCTCTTCCGCGGAGGGAGCCGAGGCAAAACGCGAGGCGGCGAGTGGCGTGCGGCGCCCCGGAGGTGCGAGCGTCTCCGCCGCCTCGGGTAAACCGAACGCCGCCGCGGGACGCGGGGAGAATGTGCGCGGTGCCGGAGACGAACAGGAACTGATTCGGAGCGCCGCCGCGCTCCCGAGCTTCATCGAGACCCAGCTTCCCGTCTCGCGACTTTCCAAGGAGAGCTACAAGGAACGCAAGGCCAACTACAGCCAGACCCTGACCGGACTCGGCAAGTGGTGGGGCCGCAAGCCCCTCGTCATGGTGCGGGCGGTCATCTTCGGGCTGCTGATGCCCGCCTCGTCGGACCCCCGCAAGGACCGGGAGGTTTTCCTCGCCCTTCTCACCATGGACGAGGCCGGCCTGTGGCGGCGCAAGAGCCGCAACATTCCGCTCAAGGACCTCTACCGGTGGCTCTCGCCATCGGAGCGGAGCGAATGGTTCGCCCTTGACTGCACTCCCGAGCGGCCGAAGCTGAGGGGCGGTACGAAGGCTGTGGCCAGAAAGCGGCTCCAACGACTGGTCTTCGACCGCATGGGCTATGACGAGAAGCTCAAGTGGTGCGATCGGCCGGAGCAGATTGACGGCCCCGCTCCCGAGGCTTGGAAGGCCATCAACGAGCACCTCGGCACGAGCGCGGAAAGCCTGCCAGAGCTGGTGCGGGCGCTCGGCGAGCGGCAGTTCGGCCGCGTGCCCCGGATCGGAGACGCCTTTTGCGGCGGGGGAAGCGTCCCCTTCGAGGCAGCCCGCCTCGGCTGCGAGGCGTTCGGCTCGGACCTCAACCCGGTGGCGGCCTTGCTCACCTGGGGCGCGCTCAACATCGTGGGAGGCGGACAGGCGGTCGCCGACCGCGTGCGACAGGCGCAGGAGCGGGTCTTTGCAGCACTGGATCGCCAAGTCACGGAGTGGCGTATCGAGCACAACTCCGCTGGCTGGCGTGCAGATGCGTTCCTCTATTGCGCGGAGACCCGGTGCCCCGAGTGTGGCTGGTTGGTCCCCCTCGCCCCGAGCTGGGTCATCGGAGAGAAGACGCGAGCCGTCGCGGGACTGATCCCGTTCCCTGACGAGAAGCGCTTCGCCATCGACATTCGCTCCGGCGTCGGAGGGGAGGCGCTTTCGGCGGCGCGCAACGCCGGGACCGTGAAGCAGTCGCGGCTCGAATGCCCGCATTGCCGTGCCTCCACTCCGATGAGCGCCATTCGCGGCGACCGGCGCGCTCCCGCCGACCGACCGGCCGGCGAGAGCGGGCGCGGCTACGGTCTTCGGCCTTGGGAGAGCGACGACCTCGTTCCCCGCCCGGGCGACGTGTTTCAGGAGCGGCTCTACTGCGTTCGCTGGCGACTGCCTCCGTTGGAGGCCCTGCTGTGGGCGGAGCAGGCCGGAGACCCGACCGCGTCGGTGCCAGAGTGGGTGCCTCTCGAGGACGCGATTGCGGCCCTGACCGACCTGCTCGACCCGAGCCAGAAGGACAAGGTCGCCGCTCTCCGCGAGCGCGACTGGCCGGCCGAAGACCGCGCCTGCGAAGAGGCTCGGCAAGTACTGGAGGTCGCGAAAGGGGCGGGCAATCCGCGGCGCGAGCTGATGGACATCGCCCGACGGGCAAAGGAGCTCGAGGAGGCGGTCAAGGAGAGAAACCGGCGGGTCGAGGCACTCGCGAAGTCTCTGCCGGGAGCCTTGTACCGCCCCGTCGAAGAAGCCGATCGGAAGCGGGAGGATCGCTCCCTCGCCCTACTCCAGGAGCGGTTTGCAGACTGGCAGGCCCTTGGATATATCCCTCTCCGGGAGATTGCCCCCGGCGCAAAGACGGACGAGCTGATTCGAACTCGCGGTTGGACGCATTGGCACCATCTGTTCACGCCGAGGCAGCTTCTCGTCCTTGGGGAACTGGCCCGGGCTTCCGCGTCGTCCGAGCTCCCCGTCGAGGCCGGCGCCGCGTGCCTGCTCGGACTCGGGCGGGCTGCGGATTGGAACAGCCGACTCTCCCGGTGGTGGACGGATAAGGCCCATGAGAAAGTCATCCAGACATTCAGCAATCAGGCGCTGAACACACTCGTTTCCTTCGGCTGCCGGGGCGTTTGCAGACTTGCGGATTCGTGGTTTCTCACCATCCTCGATGCACGAGTCGAGGGGGGATCGGCCATAGCACCGATCGACGCGCGCTCCGTAGACCAACCGGCGGACATATGGATTACGGACCCTCCCTACGCCGACGCGATCAACTACCACGAGCTGTCCGAGTTCTTCCTGGCGTGGTACGAAGGACGGCTGCCCTCGCTCCTCCACACGTGGTACGCCGACAGCAAACGCGCTCTGGCCGTCCAAGGCGCCGGGACCGACTTCCGCCACAGCATGGTGGAATGCTATCGACATCTGGCCTCGCGGATGCCGGACGAGGGCCTGCAGATCGTCATGTTTACCCATCAGGACGCGAAGATCTGGGCCGATCTCACCCTAATCCTCTGGGCGGCCGGGCTTCGGGTCACCGCGGCGTGGACCATCGGGACCGAAACACCATTCGGCATCAAGGAAGGGAACTACGTTCAGGGCACCGTTCTCATGGTGCTCCGCAAGCAGAACTCCGGGGAGACTGCGTTCCTCGACGAGGTGATCCCGGAAGTGGAGACCGAAGTCGAACGACAGCTCCGTTCCATGCTTGCGCTCGACGACCACGACGAGCCGAACTTCTCCGACGCCGACTACCAGCTCGCCGCCTATGCCGCGGCCCTACGGGTGCTCACCCGGTACCGGTCGCTAGAAGACCTCGACATCGCCCGGCAGCTTGCCCGCGAGCGCGGCGCGGACGAGCCCAATCCCATCGAGGTAATCATCGAAGACGCGGTCCGCACCGCGAGCAACTTCCTCGTCCCGGCGGGCCTCCCGAGCCACCTGTGGCGGCGGCTCGGCCCCGAGGAGAAGCTCTACCTGAAGGGCCTTGAAGTGGAGAGCCACGGCGAGTTCCGCGCCGGCGTCTATCAGGAGTTCGCCCGGGGCTTCGGCGTCCGCGACTACCGCCCCCTGCTTCGGACCGGCAGGGCGAACGAGACCCGGCTGAAGACTGCCACCGAGCTCGAGCGCCGGAACCTCGGCGAGTCGGCCTTCGGAGCCAGCCTCGTCCGCCACGCCCTCTACGGCGTCTGGCGTGCCGCCGAAGCCGGCGAGGTAACCGGCAGCCTCACCTGGCTCCGCGACGCGCTCCCCGACTACTGGCCGCAGCGCGAAGCCCTCACTGCCATCCTCCGCTACCTCGCCGCCCGCGAGAGCGACCACTGGCGCGCGGACGCCGACGCCGCCCGCCTGCTCGCCGGCGCTGTGGAGAACGACCATGTCTGAGCTGGCTGAATCGCTGCTCAACGTGCTCGAGGCCACCGGCTATCTGTCGGCCGGACGGCCCGCCGCGTCCAGCGTGACGCTGGCCGGCTCCGACGATGCGCGGACTTCCCGTTACCAACACACTTGGCACCCTTCGTTCGCGCCCGATGCCTGGTGGCGGAGCAACCCGGAGTCGGAAGCGTGGGGAGGCAGTGCCGTCGATCTGACGGTGTATTTCAAGTTTGTCGAGGAGCCTGCCGGGGCCGCGGTTGCCGAGTGGCAGAAAGAAGTCTGGAACCGGGGGTTCTCGCCCCTACTGTGGGTCGTTTCCCCGGAGCGTGTCGATCTCTACAATGGTTTTGCTCACCCTAGAGCACCAAGTGAGGCCACCGAGAACCGACTGGATACCTTCCAGCATCTAGAGTCGAAGCTGGCAGAGCTCGACACTCTTGCTGGCCGACTGGCGATGGAGACCGGTGAATTCTGGCGCCAGAATCCCCATGTCGACCGAAGCGACAGCGTCGATCGGCGGCTGTTGAAGGACCTCACCGCCTTGGAACGGGATCTGGTGCACGCTGGGCTAGTGCGCGACGAGGCGCAGGGGCTGATCGGACGTTCCATCTTCACCAAGTACCTGACTGACCGGGGGATCGTTACCGAGCAGCACCTGGACGAGCTATGTGGATTTGACGACCTGGCCGACATCCTGAGTGATCGCGCAGCCACCCAGAGCCTCTTCGAGTGGCTGCGAGAAAGGTTCAATGGCGACATGTTTTCCTCGTCCCCGGTACCAGTCCCGGACGCCGAGCATCTTCAAAGAGTGGCGCGGTTCCTCAAGGCAGAAGAGCCGGACGGTCAGCTCTCTCTCTTCCCTTATCGCTTCGATGTGATCCCGGTCGAACTCATCAGCTCGATCTACGAGCAGTTCGCCCACTCGGAGGCCGCGGATGCGTCCACTGGCAGCGGTCCAAATGCCGCCAAACACAAGGGCGTCTACTATACCCCGCTCGCCGCCGTCTCGCTTCTGCTGGACGAGGTCTTGAACGGTTTGACCGGTAACGAGACCGTCCTCGATCTCACCTGCGGCTCCGGGGTGTTTCTCGTCGAAGCCTTGCGCAGGCTCGTGCACCTCAAATCTGCGGGCAGGCCGCCAAGCCGCCAGACGATTCGGAATACGTTGTACCAGCAAGTGTACGGCGTGGACAGCAGCGAGGCGGCCGTGCGCGTCGCCGCGTTCAGCCTCTATCTTGCGGCGCTGGAGCTCGACCCCGATCCGCAGCCTCCTCACGCACTCAGGTTCGAGCCGCTGGAAGGCCAGACTCTGCTGGTTGGCGACGCTTGGGAGATCGACAAGACACCTGCCGGACAAGAGGCATTGACGACGGAGAACGGACTCAGGCAGTTCGACGTCATCGTCGGCAATCCTCCTTGGAGCTTCAAGGGCAAGGCTGGCACCGCCGCCCGTCGGGCCAGAAGCTCCGGGAGGGCGCGTTCACCCCGAGGGGAGAGCCTGGACTTCGTCGAACGGGCGACGGATTTTGCACACGAGCGCACGAGGTTCGGCGTGATCGTGAACGCGACACCGTTCTTCAGCCGGAGTCGAACCGGGATCGACGCGGCCCGCGCGATCGTCGAGTCTCTCTCCCCGGTTACTCTGGTCAACTTGGCCGAGCTGTCGAGGTGGCTGTTTCCGCGCGCCAACATGCCGGCGATGGCTCTGCTGGCCCGCCATCGGGAGCAGCCTGCGGAGCAAATGACGCTCGTGCAGGCGCGGTGGTCGCCGGCGGGAGAACGAAGCCACACCATCGAGCTCGCTCCGGGCGATGTAACCGCGCTTCCGCTGGCCAGTTGGAAGCGCAATGCGGGGTTGTTCAAGGCGGTATTCCTGGGTTGCCGCCATGATCTCCTGCTGCTGGACAAACTTTGGGAGAAATACGACTCCTTGGAAGCTCGACTCGGCGCGCTGGGCACCAATCTGAAGACGGGTTTGATATTCGGTAATCGAAGCCAGAATGCTACCTTCCTGAGCAGGCTACCGTTGGCAGGTAGTCGCGATATCGATCGATTCGCCGTATCCGACAGTCTATCCATGTTAGGGCAGGAAGAAGCGGAACGGCCGCGTGAGCTTGAAAACTACCGGGCTCCGCTGTTGCTGGTCAAGGAATTCATGCGAGGCGGCCCACGCTTGGTTACCGCAGTGTCGGAGCGCGACATCGTGTTCACGGATTCCTTTTTTGGTATATCGTTCGCGGAAAACGATCCCGATACCGCATGCCTTATCAGCGGGATTCTAAGCTCCACGTTGGCATCCTGGTATTTTCTGATGACCGGATCGGCTTTCGGGCTCTGGATGCGTCGACTGAAACGTGCGGACGTTCTATCCATTCCAATACCCGATCTCGAAGCAGCCGTCAAATCCGATGCAGGCATGCAGCTCGTTCGACTTGTGCGGGCTTTTCATTGCAGCGCGCCCAATGAGGAAGATTGGGAATCCCTCGATGACGCCGTATCGGATCTGTACGAGTTGAGCGCGGAAGACCGGATCGTCGTTCGCGATGGCCTGTTCCAAGCGAGCTGGCAGTGGGAGCCGGGCCGGCTCGACTCCGTGGCGCCCGCCGGCCTGACTCATCTGGAGCACTATGCTCGGGCGTTTCTTGGCAGCATGGACGCTTGGTTCTCCGTCTCGAATCGACGGCGGATGCGGGCCGAGCTCTTTACACTTCCGGAAAACGCTCCATTGCGAGTCGTTCGCTTCGTCATTGAAGATGCGCCCGGGCCTTCCGAGCTGAAACCAGTTTCCCCGGAGGGTACGCTGAGAGAGGTGTTGACTCGAATCGGCGAGAGTACTCGCATGCCCATCACGGGGTCGTTGGTCGGTCTGAGCGAGCTCCGGGTACACGCGGAGGATGAAGTCACGATCATCAAGCCCGCGGCTCGCCGCCACTGGATGGGCATCTGTGGGTTGGAAGATGCCGACGCGGTGGTCCGGGACAGTGTTCGAGGCGGCTTCGATTCATGATCCCCCGCGGGCTGCCGACGGCCGGTGCACTCGGTCGTCGCACGATCAGGATCGATGAATGGCGCGAGGCGCTATTGCGAACTCTCCACGCGGGGTGGCAGCGGGCGTTGGCGACTCCGGAGGTGAATCCGGGTGCCGACGAGGTTCCAATCACCGAGCATCTTCGCGAAGGAATGCGAGCAGAGCTGAACGAGAGTGATGCCGACTGGTGCAAGAGGGTGACCATCCTGCGGGGAACCGAATCGCGATCAAGCCCCGACGTCACGAGACCGGACGGGTTGACGGACATCCCGGTGCTCTTCACCGATATCCGGGAGCGTCTCGGGGAGCACGACCCCCATGCCATCATCGAGTGCAAGCGAGTGGCGGGAAACGACGCCGACCTCTGCCGCCTATATGTGGTCGAGGGCATGAACCGGTTCGCGACCGGCAAGTACGCCGGCAATCATGCAGACGGCTTCATGGCGGGATACCTGCTCTCGGGGACAACCGAGGAGGTGGTGACTCGCATCGATCGGTATCTGAGCCGCGAGCAGCGTCAAGACGAACGTCTTGGCCCTTGCCAAGTCCTCGATACGCCTTGGACACGAAGCAGCCGCCATCCGCGTCCCGAGTCGGCCGCGCCCATCGATCTTCACCACGCCTTCCTCGGCTTCGCATCGCCCTCGGACTGACCCGGCCGCGACGGTGATCCGCCACTCCTCCCGCCGGCGGCCGCTTGACGCAAGCTTCCTGGGCCCTCGCCTTCGGGGGGCGAAGGGGTACGACCGCATCGCGGGCTACTTCTCCTCATCCATCCTGGAGGTGGCCGGCGAGGCATTGGAAAGCGTCGAGGGGAAGGTGCGGGTTGTCTGCAACTCCGCGCTCTCCCGTGCCGATGTAGAGGTTGGCAAGGCGGCGCAGGCGGCCATGCGCCGGGAGTGGTGCGACTCGCGCCCCGAGGCGCTCGGCGAAGCAGCCAAGCCCCGATTCCAGCGCCTCCACGATTTCCTGTGCTCCGGGAAGATCGAGATCCGAGTCCTGCCCGACGAGGTCTTCGGGCTGATCCACGGCAAGGCGGGGGTGATCAATCGAGCGGATGGGCGCCGGACCGCCTTTCTCGGCAGCGCGAACGAGACCGGCTCCGCGTTTCGCCTCAACTACGAGCTCGTATGGGAGGACGACTCCCCGGAAGCGGTAGCCTGGGTGCAGGAGGAGTTTGACGCGCTTTGGTCGTCGCCCTTCGCAGTCGGACTCGCGGACTTCGTGGTCCAGGACCTCGATCGTCTGTCCCGCCGCAAGCTGGTCGGGAGCGTTGACGACTGGCGCGAGGATCCGGAGCCTGCATCAGCGATCGTCGAGACGCCGGTCTACCGGCGGGAGGTCGGCCTGTGGCAACACCAGAAGCACTTCGTCAAGCTCGCGTTCGATGCTCACTGCGGATCGCACGGCGCGCGCTTCGTGCTCGCCGACGAAGTCGGTCTCGGCAAGACCCTCCAGCTCGCGATGGCGGCGCAGCTCATGGCCCTGATCGGGGATCGGCCAGTGCTCGTCCTTGCTCCCCGATCCCTGGTCCGGCAATGGCAGGACGAGATCGACACCCTGCTCGGGCTGCCGTCCGCGATCTGGGACGGCGGCCGGTGGATCGACGAGCGCGGGGTCGAGCATCCCGGCGCGGGACCGGAATCGATTCGGCGCTGCCCGCGGCGCATCGGGATCGTCTCCACCGGCCTCGTCACGAGCGGGTCCGAGTCCGCCGCCCGGCTTGCGGAGCTGCACTTCGAGTGCGTGATCCTCGACGAAGCACACCGCGCCCGGCGCCGAAACCTTGGCGGCGGCGTCCGCGCCTTCGCGCCTGCCCAGCCGAACAACCTTCTGAAATTCCTCCGGGAGATCTCGCCACGCACGAAGAGCCTGCTGCTCGCCACCGCAACGCCGGTCCAACTCCATCCGGTCGAGGCATACGATCTCCTGGATGCGCTGGCCCGGGGCTCGGATGCGGTACTCGGCGCTCCCGGCAGCCGTTGGAGGAACGCGAGGGCCTCTCTCGACCTGCTGCTCGGAAAGGCCACCCCGCCGGAGGACTTTCACGAGCGCTGGGACTGGCTGCGCAATCCCCTTCCGCCGAGCTCGGAGGGGCGCGACTTCGCGATCCTGCGCCGCTCGCTGTCCCTGCCCGACGAGGCGGCTTATGCCCCCGGCCGGGCGGTCGAAGTACTGAGGACCCCGGACCGGCAGCGGATCGAGAGCGGATTCGTCCGCCTCGTCGAGCGCCACAACCCTTACCTTCGCACCATCGTCCTGCGGACGCGCGAATACCTGGAAAGCACCCTCGACCCCGAGACCGGCGAGCCCTACCTCACGCCGGTCAGGGTGAGGCTGCACGGTGAGTCGGACGAGGATGCGATCGCGCTTCCGCCCTTTCTGAAGGACGCGTACGCTCAGGCGGAGACATTCTGCAGGCTGCTTGCCGAACGCACGAATTCGGGCTTCTTCCGCACCCTGCTGTTGCGCCGCATGGGCAGCACCATGGAGGCGGGGCGGCTTACGGTAGCCCGGATCCTCGACGGCTGGACCCATCTGGACGATGAACGCGACGGCGACGACGTCGATAATGACCAGGTAGAAGCCGCCGGGCTCCGTGCCTTGACGGGCGAGGAACGCCAAGCGCTCTCGGGGCTCGCGCAAGCGATGGAGGCGAGTCGCGATCGGGACCCGAAGCTCGCCGCGGTCCTCGGCCGGCTGCGGGACGACGGCTGGCTGGCGCACGGGTGCATCGTCTTCAGCCAGTACTACGACTCGGTGTGGTGGCTTGCCGGCCAGCTTTCCCGCGAGCTGCCGGACGAATCGATCGGCATCTACGCGGGCACGGCCCGTTCAGGGGTCATGCGGAACGGGGTCTTCGAGGGCCGGCAACGAGAGGCCCTGAAGGAGGCGGTACGCAAGGGCGAGCTCTTCCTGCTGCTCGGTACGGACGCGGCCTCGGAAGGGCTGAACTTGCAACGGCTCGGGACCCTCATCAACCTGGATCTGCCCTGGAACCCCTCCCGCCTGGAGCAGCGCAAGGGCCGGATTCAGCGCATCGGACAGGTTCGCCCGATCGTTGATGTCTGCAACCTGCGCTACGCAAGATCGGTGGAGGATCGGGTACGCCAGCTTCTCTCGGAGCGCCTCGAGAGCATCTCCCGGCTCTTCGGGCAGCTTCCGGACACCCTGGAAGACGTCTGGGTGAGCGTGGCCCTCGGCCGGATCGAGGAGGCGAGGAGCACGATCGACGCGGTGCCGAAGCGGCATCCCTTTGCTCTCCGATACCACGAGGTTCGCCCCGTCGATTGGGAGTCGTGCGCGCGGGTGCTGGACGATGGCGCACAGCGCCGCAGCCTGGAGCGGGGCTGGGGCGCCGGCTGACCGTTCGGACGCAAGGACCAGGAGCGCGGCTGAGAATGTCTTGAGACCGCCGACCGGCCCAAGGGTTCATGTCCGGTGTCGGCCCACCCCGGAGGCATGAACATCCGAGCGCCAAGGCCACGATGCGGTACGTGCGCGGGACGGACTACCCGCGGATCGGGGCAACGCTGCGGGCCGCACTTGATCGGGAGCGCCGCAAACCCCATATGTCGCGGGCAGCGATTTGTCTGCACTTCAGGAGTCCTTGATATGTCTCGCAACGAACGACATGTCGTTCCTCGTGACGGTGGTTGGGCTGTGGTCAAGCCGGGCGCTGACCGGGCCAGCGCACTGGCTGACACCCAGCAATCGGCAATCGAGCGCGCCCGAGAGATCCTGGGAAACGACGGTGGTGGAGAGCTCGTGATCCATCGCCCGGACGGAACCATTCGAGACTCGGATACCGTTCCCCCGGGAAATGACCCGTACCCTCCCCGCGGCTGAATCCGGAACAGCAATCCGAAGGTCGAAGATGCACATCCACAAAGTTACAGTCAGAAACTTCCGGCTGTTGGCTGATGTGGAGTTGGTGCTCGAAGACAAGACAACTCTTGTCGTCGGTCGCAACAACAGCGGCAAGACCTCCCTTTCGGAGGCCATCCGCCGGTTTCTCGTCGACCCGAGTCCAAGATTCCAGATCGAAGATTTCTCGATCGCCTCATATGACGGCTTCTGCGAAGCGCTCAAGGCCAGGAATACGGGCCAGCAAGACGATGAGGTTCGCGCTCTGATTCCGAGCATCGAGCTGCGACTCCTGTTCCGATATGACCCCCGAGAACCGGAGCTTGGCGCGCTCAGCGACTTCGTCATCGACCTCGACCCCGACTGCAACGAAGCTCTCGTTGTGGCGCGCTACGGCTTGCGTGACGGCGCGGTCGAGGCGCTGTTTGCCGACCAGCCATCCGGTCACCTCACTAAAGATGTCCGCCGAGCCTTCTTCCAGGTCCTCCGCGAGCGCCTGCCCTCCCTCTTCGTGGCCGGCATCTGGGCCGAAGATCCCAAAGACCCCACCAACCGAAAGCAAATGACCGTTGCCGCACTCCGCGCCCTCCTGAAGACCGGTTTCGTGAACGCTCAACGCGGCCTCGACGACGACACGTCGAGAGATACCGACGTTCTAGCCAAGATCCTCGAAGGTCTCTTCACCGCGGCGAAGTCGCCTACCGCCGATCCCGGAGAGCGGCTCATCGCCGAAACCCTCCAGGAAGCCGCGCGCGGCATTCAGACCACGATCGAGGGCAGCTTTAGAGCAGAGCTGCGCAAGCTGATGCCGACACTGCGAACCTTCGGCTATCCCGGCCTCGACGGCTCCGAGTTGGAAACGGAGACGACACTCGACGTCGAACGTCTACTCTCACGTCACACCAAGGTGAAATACCCAGGCCATCATGGAATCCTGCTACCGGAGTCCTATACCGGCCTTGGAATACGCAATCTCATCTTCATTCTGCTTCGGATCGTCAGCTTCTATCGCACCTTCCGCGCGCAACCCGCCGCCCCCGGCGTCCACCTTGTGTTCATCGAGGAACCCGAGGCGCACCTGCATCCGCAGATGCAGGAAGTGTTCATCCGCCAGATATCAAAGATCGCTCACCAGCTCAGCGCACAGGACGGCGCTCCCTTGCCTTGGCCAGTGCAGTTCATCGTATCGACTCACTCCTCCCACGTCGCCAATGCCGCAGGCTTCGAAGCGATCCGGTATTTTCTCCCGACCTCCGTGGATGGCGTTCGCCACACGAAGATCAAGGACCTGCGGGAGGGCATGCGCGACACCCCCGAAGATCACAGAAGGTTTCTCCACCAGTACCTGACCCTGACACGCTGCGACCTGTTTTTCGCCGACAAGGCCATACTGATCGAAGGAACGAGCGAGCGCCTGCTGTTGCCCGTGATCATAGAAAAGCTGGAGGAAGCTGAGCCCAAAGCACCCAAACTGTCCAGTCAGTATATGACGACGATGGAAGTGGGCGGGGCTTATGCGCATTTGTTCTTCAGTCTTCTTGACTTCCTGGAGTTGCGCACCCTCATCATCACGGACCTCGACTCCGTCGCCGCGAACGGTGTCGCCTGTCCGGTGCATCAGGGAACCGCCACGAGCAACACCTGTCTCAAAACGTGGTTCGGTGACGGCGATTGCTCGCCGACAGCCCTTCTCGCGAAGGACGATGGCCTGAAGGTCCAGCAACTCCGGCGCATCACCTACCAACGGCCCGAGGCCGCGAAAGATCCCTGCGGGCGCACTTTCGAGGACGCGTTCATGCTGGCAAACCCGGCGATGTTCGGCATCGAAGGCGATACGCCCGACGACCAAGCCCAGTACGCATGGGAAGAGACCTCCAAGATCAAGAAGTACCAGTTCGCCCTCAAATACGCTATCGACGAGACTGGCTGGACCGTTCCCCGCTACATCCTCGACGGATTACGATGGCTGGCGTCCGGCGGCGTTCTGGAAGACGAGGCGCCGCTTGGCCAAGCCGCCCCTGTAGTCGATGGCTCCGAAGCAGCGGTTACTAGCGATGGTTGAGGTTGCGGAAAACTTGAATCCCGCCGAGGAAGCCAGCCGAAGAGCCCTCGCTGAGGTGTATCGCTGCCTTGAGCGCAAGGAGAGCTTCCTCGTCGAAGCCGGCGCCGGCGCCGGAAAGACCTACACGCTCGTCAAGGCGCTTCATTTCCTCATTGACCAACACCGGCACATTCTTCCGCAGCGCCACCAGAAGATCGCGTGCATCACCTTTACCAACGTGGCGAAAGACGAAATTGACGTCCGGACCGATCGCAGCCCGCTCGTCTATTGCAATACGATTCACGCGTTCTGCTGGTCGCTCATCGGCGGATTCCAACGACAACTTCGGGAACGGCTACCGGAGCTTCGACACTGGCCCGAGAGGATCGCCGAGGTCGGCGACCTCGGGGAGCGTTCCGTCGAGTATGAGCTTGGGTACAGGGGCATTAACGACCGCCGCATCTCCATCCATCACGACGATGTCCTTACCCTAACCATCGCTCTCATGGACAACGCCAAGTTCAGAAGAATCCTGACAGCCAAGTATCCGATCATCTTGATCGACGAATACCAGGACACCAACGCCGGCTGGATCGACTCCATCAAGAACCACTTTCTCGGACAGGAGGACTCCCCGCAGTTCGGTTTCTTCGGCGACCATTGGCAGAAGATCTACGGCGACGGATGCGGAAAGCTCGAACATGCGAGTCTGACCATTGTCGGCAAGAAAGCAAACTTCCGGTCGGTGCCGAAAGTCGTCGATTGCTTGAACCGCATGAGGCCCGAACTGCCCCAGTTTGTCGTCGATCCGGCCGAACAAGGCAACGTACGCATCTTTCACACGAATACTTGGACCGGTGACCGTCAGACCGGCGTTCACTGGGGCGGCGATCTTCCCACCGAGGCCGCGGACGGTGCGCTTCAGACTGTTCTCGATCGCCTTGCCGACGAGGGCTGGGATTTGTCTCCCGAGACCACCAAAATCCTAATGCTCACGCACCGCGCTCTCGCAGGCCGGCAGGGGTATCCCAGCATTCCCGCAGTCTTTAGATTCAATGAGTCTTTCACGAACAAGGAGCATCCGCATATCGCTTACTTCGCCGACGCCTTGGAACCGGCCTGCGAGGCGTACCGCTCGCGCAAGTACGGTGAGATGTTCCGTGCACTCGGTTCCAACCTACCGGCGATCAGCGCTCACCACGACAAGAAAAAGTGGTCGAAAGCCATGGACAAGCTCATCGATCTGAGAGAACGCAGGACGGTCGGCGACGTGGTGGACCATTTGCTTGCGGTGCGCCGACCGCGGGTTCCCGATGCCGTTGAGCGGCGCGAACGCGAGTTGCGGGAATTCGATCCAGAGGCTGGCGAAGACATGCCGCGAGCGCTGGAGGAGCTCGGCACCCTGCGGACCATTTCATACCAGGAAATCGTCGCCCTGTGCCGCTACTTGTCGGGCCACTCACCTTTCGAGACGAAGCACGGCGTCAAAGGAGCCGAGTTCGAGAACGTGATCGTTGTCATCGGCAGAGGATGGAATCGCTATAACTTCAACGAGATGCTCGAATTGGCAGCGGTCGATCCTCGAATTCCCAACAAAAAACAAGCCGCCTTCGAGCGCAATCGGAACCTCTTTTACGTCACTTGTTCAAGGCCGAAGAGGCGTTTGGCCGTTCTTTTCACCCAGAAACTCTCCGCCGCAGCCCTGCAGACGGTTAGGAAATGGTTCGGTGAAGACACCATGGAGGCTCTGGACCTTTAGCCCGATTCTTCGTGGATGCGCATTCCGGCGAAACTAATCATCCCGTTCCGGCACGAAGGCGGTCAGCGATTTCAGTCAAATCGGTCACCGTTTGGAGCGGAGCGACGCGGGAGCCCGTTTATGGGCGGAACGAGCCAATCGGCCGTGGACCGCGCGACCTCGTCACGCTTCGGGCGGCGTCTCACGCATCCCGGTTTCGGAAACACGGCGGCCGGATGATCGCCGGCGGCCGTCGTCACCGCGGGCCGGCTCCTGCCCGCAAGGATGCTCGAGCGGACGCCATGCCCCCGTTGTCCCGTCATTCGGCCGGACTCTACCTCGAATGCGGCCACGTTGCGGGTGTCCTTGCTGAACTCCACCGCGACAAGGTGGATCGGATCGCCCGAGCCCCGGTACTTGTCAGCGTAGCGCTTCTCCCGCAACTGGGCCATGGCGGCGCCCTCCAAAGTCATCTCCACCACCTTGAACTCGAACAGATAGACGTTGCCGCCGAAGCGCGGGGCCATGTCCAGCCGGCCGTGGCTGGTGCTGTCCTCCACCTTGATGTCGAGCCCCAGCCCCGCGAAGTAGGAGTTGGACAAGTTCGGGTGGGAGCCCTCGTAGGTCGCGATGTGTCGTTGTTCGTGTGCCACTCGTATGGAATGCTCGCGAAGAACGACT
Source organism: Gammaproteobacteria bacterium (assembly GCA_022822245.1). Next base: position 7,681 of record JAJECB010000091.1, on the reverse strand, counting down.
GGAACAGAGCCTCGAGCCCCGCGAACAACGGCTCGTTCCCCTCGAACAGCTCCTTCAGCGTGTCCAGAAACAGGCTCTTGCTGAAACGCTGTGGACGCGAGAGGAAGAAGTGGGTGCCCTCCGGATATAGGCCGTCTTGTCCACGTAGTAATAGTCGCTCCTCACGGACCTTGCGAAAGTCCGATGGGGAGCCTGCATCTCGTCATTGATGCACCTTGAGCCGGCGGCAAACCGGCGGCCGGGCGAGGCCGGAAGGGGATTGCGCTCGGACTTCTTCGTTCAGCGTCGCAAATCCGCCGCCAGAATCAGACCACCGCGACGAACAGTGTATCCCAGGACTGGGAGCTTGCCGATCCGGTGCGGTCCTGACCACCCGAATCCCGGCGAGCTGCGCGGCAGGACCAGAGGAAGACTGACAGTCGGAGGTTCGGCCCGCCCGGCGCTCCGGAAGCAGACCGCCATCGACCACTCGATGGAAACAGCCCGCCGAGCTCAGACCAATTGGGAGAGAAATGTCCGTGCCGGAACAATCAGCGGAGGTCCAGGGACGGCAAAGCAATCCCGGTCGACAAAACCGGATTCGACCGTTACCTGGAATGCGAAAGGGGCGCTGAGCTGGTCCTGGAATCGCTTCAAGAATGGCGACATCCGCTCGTCGGCGTGCTTCACCTCGACGAGAAACCACGGTCTGCCGTCGCGCACCACCAGGAAGTCGACTTCCCGCTTTTCCTTGTCGCGGAGATAGCCGAGCTGAAAGTCGCCGAGGCCCATGTCGTTCCATCCTTCGACCGCCTTCAGGAGATGGCATGCAACGAAGGTCTCCGCACGCTGGCCCGTGTCCCGAATTGCCGCCCAGTCCCGCAGGTACCACTTGGGTTCCTTGCGCAAGGACCGCGAGACGTTGCTGAACCATGGCCGCACGAGGAACCCCAGATGCAGATCGCAGAGCGTGGCGACCCAGCGGCGGACGGTGTCGACGGATACCCGCACTTGCCGGGCGAGGTTGCCGTACACCAGTTGGCGGGCCGAACGATCGACCAGCATCCGAACCATGATCTCCAGTTGATCGAGGTGCTGCACCTGCGTGAAGTCGCGCACGTCTTCCCTGACCAGTTGCTGGAGGCGGAGCGACTGCCAGCGGCGGCTGAAGCGCGCATCGCGCTTGAGGAACGGCTCGGGATAACCACCATGAAGCCACAGCGCATCGAATTCCTGGGCGGCCACCGATCTCGGCGGGCGAACGATCCGCTCCGGATCGGGAAGCTTCCGGACAATGGTCTCGGCAATGGAGAACGGGTGCATTCGATAAGGGAAGTAGCGCCCCATCAGACTGTCCCCGCCGCGGCGGTAGACGGTCATGCGGCTGCTCCCCGTCACCACGATTCGCACGCGGTCCGCGTGGGTGTCGAAGAACCCCTTCAGGAACTGCTTCCAGCGCGGGAACTTGTGCAGCTCGTCGAAGAGGACCACGGGAACGGTCTCGGAGAGTCGGTCCAGCCCGAGGACGTCGACGAGTCGGCCAGGCCCGGCGAGAATGAGCTCGCGATCGTCCAGATCATCCCAGTTGACGCAGGCGGAGGCGCGAAGCCGACAGGTCGTGGTCTTGCCCACTTGGCGCGGCCCGCTGACCAGCGCCATCTGGCGGTGGTTCGCCAAGTGTTCGGCAAGCAGGAAATCGTACGTACGGGGCACCGTCATGGCTGCCCATTATCGATATCATCGTAGAATGGTCAAGACCATTCTACGATGCATCCGCGTCTGGTCCGAATCGGCACGGGAACCGCCACTGGCCGTGCACCCCCGCTCAGCGCCCGCGGCCAGTACCGCGGAGGCGCGCCTCACCGCGATGGTTCGCTCCCCGCGGGCTATTCCTCGCGGGGCTTGCCGCGCACCTCCCGCTTCAGGGTTTCTTCGTAGACCCGCATCATCGCGGTCGTGTCGGCGCTGCCGTAGCCCATGCCGCGGGCCATCCGCATGAGGTTGTGGGTCTGGACCGCGAGGGGCAGGGGAATGCCGATCTCGTCCGCGAGCTCAAGGGCGAGGTGCAGGTCCTTGTAGGCGAGATCGAGCGCGAAGTCCTGGCTCCAGTCACCGCGAAGCGCCTTGTGGGCAACCGCCCGAAAGCCGAAGCTGTCGCCGCTCGAGTTGCGGATCACCTGGTTCAGGACGTCGGGATCGATTCCCGCCGCCGCCCCCAGCATGAACCCTTCCGCCCCGCTCGCCATGCTGCAGAACGCCATCATGTTGTTGACGATCTTCGCGATGCATCCCGTGCCGAGCGCGCCGGTGTGGATGACGTTCTTGCCAAACGATTCGAAGAGCGGGCGGTGCTCGTCGAAGAGCGTCCGCTCGCCGCCGACCATGATCGCGATCGTCGCCTTCTCCGCCCCGATCACGCCGCCGCTCACCGGCGCGTCGAGCATCCTGACACCCTTCGGCTCGAGCCGGGCCGCGATGCTCCGAACCATGGTCGGCGAGTTGGTGCTGAGGTCGATGTGGACCGTGCCCTGGCGGGCGCTCGCCCCGATCCCGCCTTCGCCGAGCGCGACCGCTTCGACGTCCCGCGGCATCGGAAGGGAGGTGAAAATCACGTCGGACTCGGCCACCGCTTCGGCGATGGAGCCGACGCCGGTACCCCCGACCTCCTCGCAGCGCTCGACCGCCGCCGCGTCGCGGTCGTGGACGAGGATCTCCTGCCCGCTGTTCTTGATGACGTTGCGGCACATCGGGCCGCCCATGTTCCCGACGCCGATGAATCCGACCTTCATTTGGCTGCCTCCTCCTGCACCTGAGCGCGGCGAGGCTACCACAAGGCCCGGCCCCCGGATCACGCTGCGGCAAGGTTCGGGCACGCGGCTGTTGCGCCCGCGGCAAGCTCCTCGAGGACCCGCTCGCAACCGGCCTCGCCCAACGCGTCGAGCGGGCGGTCGAGGACCTGGCACCCTCAGCTCCATGTTCCCCGACCGGTTCCCGCTGAAGGCTCGGCGGCGGCTGCGGAGGTCCTCCCGCGGATCGGGGTTGGTTGTCGAATCGGGGTCGGGCGCGGTCGAGGGGGCGGATGCGACGTGGGACACTTGCGCACGGATTGACGACGGAGCTTCGAGACGATGTCAGACCTCAATGGGAAGGTTGCGCTCATCACCGGCGGAGGAACCGGCATCGGCAGAGGGATCGCGCGCGGCTTCGCACGCGAAGGGATGAAGCTCGCCCTCGTCGGGCTCGAGCATGCGCCCACTGCCGACAACCAGTACGAGAGTCGTCACCTCGGCGGCTATTCCGCGGCACGGGCGGTGGTGGACGAGGTCGGAGGCGATGCGTTCGCCATCGATGGGGATGTCGCGGACGCCACCGCGGTGGATGCCATGTTCGCTCGCGCCGTGGACCGCTTCGGCCGGGTCGATGTCGTGGTCAACGCGGCCGGGGTGATCACCGCTCGCCCGATTGCCGAGATGAGCGAGGCGGAGTGGGACAACATCATGGACGTGAATGCCAAGGGGACGTTCCTCGTGAACCGGGCCGCGGTGATCCGGATGCGCGGCCAGGGCGCGGGCGGACGGATCATCAACATCGCGTCGATCGCGGGCAAGCGCGGCGGCGCGACGCTCACCCACTACTGCGCCTCGAAGTTCGCGGTCGTGGGCTTCACGAATGCGCTCGCGAAGGAGGTCGCGCGCGAAGACATCACCGTGAACTGCATCTGTCCCGGCATCGTGGCGACCCGGATGTGGACGCTGCTGAGGGACGCCTTCGCCGCTCCCGGGGAGACGCCGGAGCAGTCCTATGCGCGCCGCATCGAGGACCTCATCCCCCAGGGCGTCCCGCAGACGGAGGAGGACATGGCCGCGCTCGCCCTCTATCTCGTGCGCGCCCCCCATGTCACCGGCCAGGCCATCAACCTGGATGGCGGCGCGGTCATGTAGTTCCCGCCGACGGCTGCCTCGTCCCGGAATGGCCCCGGCCGCTACGGCCGGGACGCGACCGCGATGATGAAGCTTCCCCGGTCGATGCCGGGGGCGGCGAGGTGGTCGTCGAGCTGCCGGCACGTCTCGTAGAGAGAGCGCGCGCGAGGGTTCCGCGCCACGAAGGCGGGGAGGATCGGCTGGAGGGTCGGGAACGTGCCCGCGAGCCGGAACCCGAGCCCGGCCGACTCGCAGGCGAGGCGCGCCTCGTCCACCGTCATGGCCCGCGCCCGGATGGTGTAGACGGACTCTCCCGACCAGACCTCCAGCGTATCGTTGTGGGGATTGAGATGGGAGTGGACGGTGGCCGGCCAGGGGTAGAACCACTCGTTCACCAGGGCCTCCCGGTTGTACCAGGAGAGCACCGCCCGGCCCCCGGGGCGGAGCACCCGGGCGAGCTCGCGTGGAAGGTCCGCGGCCAGCTCGGAAGCGGCGCCGAAGTTCGCCACCGCGAGCGACGCGGCGCCGTCTTCGGCGGGGATCCCGTCGTCGAGGTCCCGGACCTCCAGCTCCACCCCCGGGTTCCACGCGCACCGGGCGCGGGCGTGCTCGATCATGGCCGGCGAGATGTCGAACCCCCGCACGCGCTCGAACCGCGGCTGGAGGAACTCCGCGACCTGCCCCGTCGCGCAGCCGAGATCGAGGGCGAGAGCCCGGTCCGGCGCCTCCCCGGCCGCCGTCTCGATCCACTCGAACTCCCGGTCGAGGTAGGAGGAGACCGCGTCCGCGTCCTCGCCGCGGCAGTACTCGTCGTAGCGCGGTGCCTCGATCGCGGTGAGCTCGAGAAGCTGCGCGTGCAGCCGCGCGGGAGGCACCGGCTCGGTGTCGAGGAACGTGTCGCGCCCGAGCTCGTCGCACTCGATCTGCTTGGAGTGCCAGATCATGAGCGCGACGAGCTCCGCCACGTAGTCGAAGTCGAGCCCGAGCACGCGGCACTGGATCTCCTTGCGGGCGAACATCGACGCCTCGCGTTCCGCGGCCTGGAGGCTCGCCCCCTTGGCCTGCTTGATGCGCGCCACCTCGCGCACGAGGCGAGCCCGGGTGGCGAGCCATTCGAGCATCTGGGTATCGCCGAGGTCGAGGCGATCCCGGATCTCGTCGAGCGACATGAGGGCCTGGTCGGGCATGCTCGCCTCCCGGTGCTCTCTTCCTCCGGCCTCAGCCGGCGGCGGCCGCCGCCCGCTCCTCGAGCCCGCGGGCGATGTCGTCGACGATCCGGGCCACGCTCGCCGCCGGGTCGGGCGCGTTGCGCACGGGCCGCCCGACCACGAGGTAGTCGGCGCCGTCCCGGGCCGCCTCCCCGGGCGTGAGGGTGCGCTTCTGGTCGTCCGAGCTCGCGCCGGCCGGGCGGATCCCGGGCACCACGACGAGGAAGTCCCGCTCCGGGAATGCGGACCGGATCCGGCCCACCGAGCCCCCGGAGGCGATGAGCCCCTCGCACCCCGCGTCGAGGGCCTCGCGGGCTCTGCGGACCGCGTAGTCGTCGATGTCGAGTCCGGGTTCCGCCGAGGCGGCGCGAAGGTCCGCCGAATCGAGGCTCGAGAGCGCGGTCACCATCAGGATCCTCGGGCGGACGCGGTCCGCGCGGCCGGCCCGCGCCGCCCGTGCGGTGGCTGCGGTCCCGTGGATGGTGAGGAACTCGACCGCCGCCTTGATGTTCCCGACCGCGGCCTCGACGGTCGCCTCGATATCGTTCATCTTGAGGTCGAGAAAGACCTTCTTGCCCCGCACGCCAAGCTCGCGCACGAATGGGAACCCGGCCCCGATGAAGAGCTGCCAGCCGACCTTGTAGAAGGAGACGAGGTCGCCGAGCCGGTCCACGAGCCCGAGGGCCGGGCCGGGTCCATCGAAGTCGAGGGCGACGATCAGTCGCTCTCCCGGGGTGTCAGGTGCGTCCACGCTCCGCGCCCTTCGTGCGCAAGGTTTCTCGAAGCCCGGTTCCGGCGCGCTCACCGGCGCGGACGGCCGGCGCCTGACGTAAAGGCTACCCTCGCGCGGGCGCGGTTGCCACCAGGCGCGCATGCCCTACCGATGTTCGCCGCGAGGGCGCGAACTCGACGTCCGGAGCCGGACATCGGTGGGACATGCGCGCCAAACGCACGCGTCAGGCGCGGCGCGGGGCCGGCTCCCGGAGCACGAGGGCGAGCCCGATCGCGACCTCGATGAGACCCACGACGAAGCTCTGGGTCACCGTCTCGCCGAGGATCCAGGCGGCGAGGGCGGCCCCGGACACGGGCGTGATGAAGCCGAGGCTGATCATCGTGCTCGGCCGGTAGCGCCGGAGGAGGTACGCGATGGTCATGAAGCCCACCCCCGCGATGATGACCCCCTGGAAGAGGATCCCGGCGATGGGCCGCCATCCGATCGCCTCCCAGGCGATGGTCTCGGTCGCGAGCGCGCCGGCGAGGAACCACGGCTGCGCGAGCACCATCTGCCAGAACGTGGCCCGCGCCGGATCGGTGGCGCGGATCACCCGGGTCGTCATGACGAGACGCATCCCGAGCAGGGTTCCACTCAGGAGCACGAGCCAGTTGCCGGTCGAGAAGAGCTCGAGCTCCCCCGTCTCGGACTCGCCGAGGAGCACCGTCGCGGTGCCGATGAACGCGGTGACGAGCCCGAGGGCCCGGATCACGTCCAGCCGGTCCCCCGCGACCGCGAGAGGCCCGAGCAGGGCCGCGACGAGGGGATAGACCGAGATGAGGACCGCGCCCATGACCCCCGTGGTGAGTCCGTAGCCGACGTTCATGAGCCAGATCTGGACCCCGAAGAAGACGCTGAGCCCGAAGAAGGGCTTCCACTCGTCGGCGGTCGGAAGGAGCCGGATGCCGGCGAAGCGCGCCCAGATCCCGACGCAGGCGATTCCGAGGCAGAACCGGAGAAAGGCGGTCCAGAAGGGCGGGAACGCCTCGAGCCCGAGCTTGACCGCGACCGGGTTTCCGCCCCACACGCAGTTCATCGTCACCGCGATGGCGACCGCCATCCAGGGAATCGGCACTTGCTCGACTATCCCGCGCGCATGTTTCACCGATGTTCTGCCGCGGACACCAATCCGCGGCATCCTGACGCCCTCGCGACGAACATCGGTAGGACATGCGCGCTGGCCGGGAGCCACGGCCCCCGCCGCGAGTAGAATACCGCCGCGCGGAACGGCCGCGACGCGTGTGCCGGGGTCATCACCCCACAGAGGAGGATGAGGACATGAAGCTGCTTCGATTCGGTGAGCGTGGAAACGAGAAGCCGGGTCTGCTCGATGCGGGCGGAACCATTCGCGATCTCTCGGGAAGGATCGACGACATCGGCCCCGAAACGCTCGCCCCCGAATCGCTCGCCCGGCTCGCCGGCCTCGACCCGTCGTCGCTGCCGGCGGTCGACCCGGACGTCCGGATCGGCCCGTGCGTCGCGAACGTGGGGAAGCTCCTGTGCATCGGGCTCAACTACTCGGACCATGCGGCGGAGACGGGCTCCCCGATTCCGAGCGAGCCGATCCTCTTCATGAAGGCCACCAGCGCGATCAACGGACCGAACGACCCGGTCATCGCGCCGCGCGGCTCGACCAAGCTCGACTGGGAGGTGGAGCTCGGGATCGTCATCGGACGGCGGGCGAGCTACGTCGAGGAGGACGACGCGCTCGACCACGTGGCGGGGTACTGCGTGGTCAACGACGTATCGGAGCGCGAGTTCCAGATCGAGCGCCCGGGCGGACAGTGGACCAAGGGCAAGAG
>JAJECB010000203.1 GCA_022822245.1 Gammaproteobacteria bacterium | reverse complement strand
AGGGGATCTGCGTCTCCGTTCTCTCCAGTGCCCGCCCACGGGTTCAGAACCCCGGCCCGCCACTCCGACCTGTCAGCGCCCAGGTAGAGGAACGCCTCGCAGATGTGAAAGACACTCTTGAGGCCAATACCGAATGTTCCGATCTTGTCTGCATCATCCTCCTTCGATCCGCCGATGGCTTTGTGCAGCGCTTCGCGGTCCTTGTCAGGGAACGCCCCGTCGTTTGCCACCAGGAGCGCGGGGCCGCAGAGCAGCCTGTTTTTCGCGTCAGGCCAGCCGTGTTCCAGCACCGTGAGCCCGAGCCGTTGTGCTCTCGCGTCGTCGGCGTTCTGAACAAGCTCCCGGAACAGCGTGCGTCCGTCCCCGGCGTCCTTGTACACGTCAGCCAGGAGAGTCTGGATCGCCTTGATCTCGTCGAGCGGACTTCGGACGATGCCAGCGTTGCGTCGGATATCAACGTCGGGCACGTGTCCTTCGTTTGTGTTTTCGTCCATGGGGTTCAGTTTTGGATCTGATGCGGACCGTGCCCGTTCGCGGGGTGTTTGGCACCGTCAAAAACCCCGAGGCCGTTGCAGTACACCCTCTGGACGCCGATCGGCCGAAGGATCGCGCGCTTCCTGCTGTCTGGAAGGTCCTCCCTCGTTCCGGCCGCGGTCCAGGATCCCGTGGAGGTCTCCGGGTGCGGGCGGATCACGTTTCGTTACGTGTCATGTCGTAGCGTCCGCGCGTCGCCAACGTAGGTCTCGCGGTCCATGCCTTCCGTGAAGCGCGTGATATCTGAGGACGCCCGGTCAACCTCCGCCAACAGAACGCGGGGGTCAGGACGCATATACGAGCTCGCGCGACTTGTCGATGGCCGCGCGCAGATACGGGTTCCGGACCGCGCCGGATTCCACCAGATCGACGGAACGGCCCAGGGTCTGGCGCAATGCCTCGGCAAGGTCGAAGTACTGTCGGAGTGGCGCCCGGCCGTTTTCGAGCTTGAATTCGACCAGGAAGTCCGCGTCGCTGGTATGTGGATCGAAATCCGTGCCGCGCGCTGCCGAACCGAAGACTTCGAGCCGCGCCACGCCGCAACGCCGGCAGGTTTCGACCAACTCTTCCTTCTTGTCAGCGATGGCGGCGTGCATGGCAGAGCCTCCCGTTACACCAACAGATATCCTCGTTCGACTGCATCGAGACAGAGCCTCTGCCCGAGTCCTCTTCAGCCGGTTGCGCCCCGATGGCGCTTCTCTCGCAGTGGTGCTCGATGCCTGAATGAACGTCTCGGGATTGCCATGGTTGTCCCCGGCGCGAGGATTTCCGACGTCGAGAGATTGTAGCCCGCTCGATCTCCTCTCGGAGGACGGCCAAGTGCTTCGTCGGTGCTGGCCCCTCGATGTCGGCACGTCGACCGGCATCGGTCCCGAATGCGAACGGGATCGGGCGGCGTGCGGAGCATCGAGGTGCTCCGCCGCCGTCTTGCGGGAGGTAGAGGCCGGCCGGATTAGTTCCCGGCGGGGGCGGTGCCGTTTCCGTGGGGGAGGGCGCTCGACGGTGTGAAGCGGTCGAGGACCTGGCCCGGCCCCCGCCCGTTCGTGACGTAGTCGGTGCCGTCGAAGACCTCGACGCCGTTGCAGAACACCCCGTGGACGCCGATCGGCCGGCGGATCGTGCGCTTCCCGCCGCCCGGGAGGTCCGCGACGCGTTCGCTGGCCGTGACCCCCACGGTATCCGGGTCGAAGAGGAGGAGGTCCGCCCAGGCGCCGGGCGCGATCCGGCCGCGGTCCGGGATCCCGTAGAGGTCCGCGGGGTGGCTCGTGAGCCGCCGCACCCCGTCCGCGAGGTCGAACTCGCCGCGCTCGCGCACCCAGTGGGCGAGGAAGTGCAGGCCGTAGCCCGCCTCGCACATGAAGGTGAGGTGCGCCCCCGCATCGGAGAGCGCGACCACCCCCGCGTCGTGCCGGAGGAGGCGCGCGACGCCCTCGTCCCCCACGTTGAGGAACTGCCCGATGAACATCGTCTCGAGGTTCTCCTCGAGACCGAGGTCGAGCATGACGTCGAGGGGGTCCGCCCCGCGCTTGGCCGCGATGTCGGCAATGGTCCGGTCGGTGAGCGCCTCGTTCTCCGCGAGCGCCGGCACCGCGACGACGACCCGGTTCCAGTTGCCCTGGAAGATGAGGCCGGGGCGCGGGTTCGCGAGGCTCGCCCGGAACCGGTCGCGGAACTCGCGGGTCCGGAAGAGGGGGATGAGCTGCTCCGGCCCGTACGCTTTCGCATCCGAGAACGCGTCGTGGCTGAAGAACGGATAGGCGTTGGCGAGGGTGAAGTCGAACGACAGCGGCTGGCAGGGGATCTGGATGTACACCGGGTTGCCGCGCGCCTGCGCCGCCCGGCACGCCTCGAACATCTCGACGGAGCGCTCCGGCGCCTGCTCGTTGTACATCGCCGCCCCGGTCGCCTTGAACACGGCCCGCCCGTGGCGCCCCGCGATGGTCTCGAGCTCCTCGACGGTCTTCGCCCCCGAGGCGAGCTGCACGATCCCCTCGGGGCGCGTCCCCATGGCGCCGACCAGCGCGTCGAGCTCCGCTAGGTCCGTGATCGTCGACGGCATCGGCACCCCCCCGTAACCGGAGTGGTTGAGGGAGTACGAAGCGCCGAGCCCGATCGCGCCGCCCTCCATCGCCTCTGCGACGAGGGCCTGCATCGCTGCGAGCTCGTCCGCGGTCGCCTCGGCCCGTTCGGACGCCGCCTCGCCCATGACCGAGGTGCGGATCACGGAGTGCCCGGCGAGCACCGCGACGTTCGCGCACGGCGCGGCCTCACGCAGCGCCGCCATGTACTCGCCGAACGTCTCGAACTCCCAGCGCACCCCCGCGCGGAGCGCATCGAGGTCCATGCCCTCGACGACCGAGAGGTTGCGCAGGATGAGGTCGCGCACGGGCGGCGCGGCGGGCACGATCCCGAACCCGCAGTTCCCCATCACGACCGTCGTCACCCCGAGTGACGGCGACGGCGAGAGGGTGCGGTCCCAGGTGATCTGCGCGTCATAGTGAGTATGCAGATCGATGAAGCCGGGGGCGAGGGTGAGGCCGTCCGCGTCGATCTCGCGCTCTCCGCGGTCACGGATCTCTCCGACGGCGCTGACGCGTCCGTCGCGCACCGCGACGTCCGCCCGGACCGGTTCGTTGCCGAGACCATCGACGACGGTCGCGCCGCGAATGACGAGCTGATTCATGAAGTACTATCCCGAGTACGGGCCAACGGTCCGCGAGGATAGCCGCTCGCGATGGGGGTTTGAAGGCGATGGAGTTCGACTACGTGATCGTGGGGGCCGGCTCCGCCGGCTGCGTGCTGGCTCACCGTCTCTCGGAGGATCCGCGCGCTCGGGTGGCCCTCCTCGAGGCCGGAGGGCGCGACAAGAACATGTGGATCCACATCCCGGTCGGGTTCGCGAAGACCCTGAACGACCCGACCGTGAACTGGCTCTTCCACACCGAGCCGGACGAGAAGACGCGCAACCGGCCGATCCCGATCCCGCGCGGCAAGGTCCTCGGGGGATCGAGCTCCATCAACGGAATGCTCTACGTGCGGGGGCACGCCCGCGACTACGACACCTGGGCCCAGCTCGGAAACCGGGGCTGGTCCTACGACGACGTGCTTCCCTACTTCAAGCGTTCGGAGAACCATGAGGGGGGCGCGAACGAGTATCACGGGGTCGGCGGTCCCCTCACCGTCTCCGAGCAGGTGCAGACCCATCCCCTCTGCGACGTGTTCATCGAAGCGGCCAAGGAGTGCGGCTATCCCCACAACCCGGACGTGAACGGCGCCTCCCAGGACGGCTTCGGCTACTGCCAGGCGACGATCCGGAACGGGCGGCGCGCGAGCGTCGCCCAGGCGTTCCTCGCGCCGGTACGCTCTCGCCCGAACCTCACCGTGCTGACCCACGCCCTCGCCACCCGGGTTCTCCTGGAGGGCAAGCGGGCGGTGGGGGTCGAGTTCTCCCAGCACGGCGAGCGCAAGACGGTGAACGCGAGCCGGGAGGTGATCTTGAGCGGAGGCGCGATCAACTCGCCCCAGATCCTCGAGCTCTCCGGGGTCGGGGACGGGGAGCGGCTCCGCGAGCTCGGCATCGAGACCGCCCACCACCTCCCGGGGGTCGGCGAAAATCTCCAGGACCATTTCGCGATCCGGATGTCCTGGCGGGTAACCCGCTCCATCACCTACAACGAGAGGACCCGGGGGCTCGGACTGATCCACGAGGGTCTCAAGTATCTCTGGAACCGGACCGGGGTTCTTGCCCTCAGCGCGGCGAACATTACCGGCTACGTCCGGACCCGCGAAGGGGTGGAGACGCCGGACGTCCAGTACTTCATGACCCCGGCGAGCTTCCCCGACTCGCAGGACCGGGCCCTCGAACGCGAGCCCGGGATGTCGGTCGGATTGTGCGTCCTCCGGCCCGAGTCCATCGGCACGCTCCACGCGAAGTCGCCCGATCCCTTCGCCCCGCCCGCGATCCGGCCGAACTTCCTCGACTCGAAGGTCGACTGCGACGCGGTGGTCGAGGGGACCCGCATCGCGCGCCGGATCGCGGAGGCGTCCCCGCTGGACCCCTACCGGGGGGCGGAGCTCCAGCCCGGCGCGGATGCGCAGTCCGACGACGAGCTGCTCGATTACGCTCGCGACACCGGGACCACGGTGTACCACCCGGTGGGGACGTGCAAGATGGGGAGCGACCCGATGGCGGTGGTGGATGATCGTCTGCGCGTCCACGGGATCGACGGGCTCCGGGTCGTCGACGCCTCCATCATGCCCACCCTCGTCTCCGGCAACACCAACGCCCCCGTAATCATGATTGCCGAGAAGGCAGCGGACTTCATCCGCGAAGACGCACGCGCCGCCTGATGAAGCCGGGTCCCGTGGCCGCGTCGCGGCAGGTGTTCCGCGGCGTCAGGATCGGTCGCCGGCATTCAGCATCCAGGCGCTGGCCGTTTCGGCTGCCACCCCGTCCGGAAGGGTGCCCGGAATGTCGTCGTGCTCCAGGGTCAGCAACCGCTTTCCGGCTTCGGGGAACCGCTCGCCCGCCACCGCGAGCGCGCGCAGCTCGCGCTCCGCGACTCCCGCATCCGCGAGGTTGGCGCATACCTGAATCAGCTCCGGCCGGCGGTCCGCACCGCGGACGAGGAAGTCGACCTCGTAGCCTTGCGGGGTGCGAACGTAAGTGACGTCGAGCCGCCGCCTCTCGAGCTCGACGAGAACAGCGGTCTCCAGGGCATGACCGAGGTTCGCGCGACCGGTACGGTCGAATATCGGAATGAGGCCGGTATCGACGGGATACGCCTTGCGCGGATTGACCATGCGCTGTCGCTCCGAGCTCGACTCCATCGACACCACCCGCACCAGAAAGCAATCGTCCAGGTGACCGAGCAGCCGATGCACCGTATCTCTCGCGATGGAGATTCCCTGGGCCTTGAGCCGGCCGTGGAACTTCTCGACGCTGAACAATCCGCCGGCGTTTCCGAGCAGTTGCCGCACCAACCATTGCAGGCCCGTGACATTGCTCACCCGGTGCCGTTCGACCACGTCCCGCAGGACCGCGACGTCGACGTAGTCGCGCAGCAACTGATGGCGCGACGGCGCGTCCAGACCCTGGGCCTCGGGGAAGCCGCCGGTGTGGAGCCAGTCCATGAACGCGCGTTCCAGACGTACGCGTTCCCGGCGCGACCGGATGACCCCGTGCTCCGGGAGCGCCACCCCCCGATGGCGACAGGACTCCTCGAACGAGAACGGATGGATGAGCACCGGCCACGCCCGCCCCCGCAACGACGACGCGATCTCTCGCGACAGCAGGTCTGCCGAAGACCCTGATACGAACACCTCCGTTCGCTGCTCGTCGAGCAGCCGCCGCACGAACCGCTCCCATCCCGGCACGAGCTGGATCTCGTCGAAGCACCACAACACCGTCGAATCGGTCTCCCGGGCGGAAAGCAGGCGGGCGTGCTCGTCGAGAACGACCCCGAGGTGGTCCGCGGTGAGTCCGATCAGCCTCTCGTCCTCGAATGACAGGTAGGGAGCAAGGGTCAGAGAGCCGCTCCGGGCCGACGCTTCGCGGCGAACCTGGTGCAGGAACGTGGTCTTCCCGGCGCGGCGCATCCCGATGACGGCCGTGGCCTTTCCCGGAAACCGGACTCGACCGTGAACGCGGCGCACCGTGTGCGGGGGCGGGGGGGTGCGCAGGAATTCGGCAAGCTGCTCGCGGAGCAACTGCCGAAACCGGGAGGGAGGTGTTGCCAATCCATTTCTCCTTTGAATAAGGAGAATATGCCACGTTTTTCGCTTTATGAAAAGGAGAAATGAAGCCCGGAGCGTCAGCTACGGAGAGCGTGATCTCCGGTCTGCATTGCGGCCGGGCACCGCAACGGCGGTACCGTGAACCGACGGCGCGACGGTGACACGACGACCTGGCCCACGCGGACGATGGTCGGGTCGGGTCGGTTCGGTCGGTTCAGGTCACGCTTGGCTCACTGCCTCGTGGAGGAGGTCGAGGGCGGCGCGCGCGAACTCCCACAT
>JAJECB010000456.1 GCA_022822245.1 Gammaproteobacteria bacterium | reverse complement strand
TCGTTCACGAATGGATCCTCCGCGATGGACTCCCACCGGGCCGCGGACGAACCGCCCCGGGTTCACTCCGCAGATGGGGCGCTATTGGCGCTGGTTCAAGGCCGTTCCGAGCAGGCGGGCGGTGATGTCGACGACCGGGATGATCCGCTCGTAGGCCATGCGAGTCGGTCCGATGACCCCGAGCACCCCCACCACCTCGCTGTCCACCTCGTAGCGCGAGGTGACCACGCTGTACCGATCCAGGACGTCGTAGCCCGATTCGTCGCCGATGAAGAGCTGAACCCCTTCCGCGCCCTGGGAGCGGTCCAGGAGGTGAAGGAGCATGCGCTTCTCGGCAAACGCGTCGAAGAGCTGACGCAGCCGTTCGATGTCCTCCGGCTCACCCTGGTCCATCAGGTTGGTATGGCCGCGGACCACGTAGTCGCCGCCGGAGTCCTCGACGCGAAGTCCCTTCTCGGCCATCTCGACGACGCTCGCCGTCATTTCGTTCAGCCGGTCGCGGGCGTACCGCAGGTCCTGAAGGATCTCGCGCCGCACCTCGTCGAGGTCGCGGCCCGCATAGTGGGTGTTCAGGTAGTTCGCGGCCTGCACGAGTTCGCTCGCGGAGTACGGCCGGTCGGTCACGATGATGCGATTCTGGACCTCCTGCTGATTCAGCACGAGCACCACCAGCACCCGGTTCCCCGACAAGGGAAGGAACTCAACGTGCCGCAGATGCTCGTGGCTCTTGCGCGGGACCGTCACCACGCCGACGAAGCGGGTGAACTCGCTCAGCATCCGCGAAGCCGCCTCGACCACCTCCTGCGGTCCGGGCGCGGAGCGGACCTCCACCTCGAGGTCGCCGGCGAGCCGGCGCACCTCGCTCGAGCCGAGGGGCTTCACCGCGAGAAGGTCGTCCACGAAGACCCGGTACCCCTGTGCGGTGGGGACCCGGCCCGCCGAGGTGTGGGGAGAACGGATGAGCCCCATCTCCTCGAGGTCGGCCATGACGTTGCGGATGGTCGCGGGACTCAGCTCCAGACTGGAGCCGCGCGACAGCGTGCGAGACCCGACCGGCTGGCCGTCCCGGATGTATTGCTCCACCAGGTGCTTCAACAGCTTCTGGGCGCGTTCACCAAGCACGCCCGCCCGCCCGCTTCGAGCCATTCGCGCTCCGACCCGCGTTTCGTCCTTCGAATTTAGCACCCGTCCAGCGTACCGCCAAACCCGTCGCCGGGGCGCCCCCCGGCCTTCGGGACGCACGCCGCGACGGCGGACTCCCCGTCGTACCGGCCGACCGACGCGGGCCCCCGCATCTCCCGGGCACTCTTAGCCCGGAAATCTCACCAACTTCTTGGCTAGCGGACGCGGATCTGCTCGCTGTGACAAGGCGTACTCCCTCAAGCCGCTTCGACAGCGCGTTAGCGCCAGTTCGACTACCTGCTGCGCTCCGCAGTCCCTGCTCCGCTTGCAGGCCGGGCAATCCATCCCTGGATTGCCCGCTTGCCGGGACGAAGCGCCACCGGCGCTTCGTCCGTCTCCGGCTCGCCCCTCAGCAGCGCGAAGCGCGCTTTCGGTCCATGCGCCTTGTCACAACAGCATCTCCGCGCCCTCGCGACGAAAGTTGGTGAGATTTCCGGGCTAGTTGGCGAGGGGGCGGGCTCATGCTAGCCTCGCCCGCCCGCCATCCGGCGTTGGCCCGTGCTGATCCACCTCGCAGTCCGCGACTTCACGATCATCCACCGGCTCGATGTGGAGCTCGGCGCCGGGTTGACCGTTCTCACCGGGGAGACCGGCGCGGGAAAATCAATCCTCGTCGATGCGCTCGGCTTCGCGCTCGGCGGCCGGGCGACCGGCACGATGGTGCGTCCGGGCGCGGAACGGGCCGAGGTCGCGGCCACCTTCGATGCGGCGGACCTCGACGAGGTGGCGGAGCTCGGCCGGGAGCTCGGGCTCGAGGATGGCGGAGAAACGATCCTCCGGCGCCGGATCACCCCGGAGGGGCGCTCGCGCGCCTGGATCAACGATTCCCCGGTCTCGGCCCGGACCCTGCGGGACGTGGGCTCCCGCCTGGTGGACCTGCAGGGCCAGCATTCGCACCATGCCCTCCTTCGGCCGGCACAACAGCTTCGGGTCCTCGACGCGGCGGCCGGACACCCGGAGCTCGTCGCCCGGACCGCGGAGCTGCACCGGCGCATCGACGCGATCGACACCGAGCTCGAGGCCGCCCGGGCCGTCGAGGGCGGCGAGCGGGAACGGCGCATCGACTATCTCGCCTTTCAGTGCGCCGAGCTGGACGCGCTCGACGCGAAGGAGGGGGAAGCGGCCGAGCTTGCCGCGGAGCTGCGCCGCCTCTCCCACGCCGTCGAGATCCGGAGCGCAGCCGACGAGATCGAGCACGCCCTCTCGGGCGGGGAAAGCGCCGCCGGCTCCGCCGTGCACCGCGCCCTCACCCGGCTTGCCGACATCGAACGGTATGCGCCCGGGACGACAGCGAGCGCTCACGAGCTGCTCGAGACGGCGCTCGTGCACGTGACGGAGGCGAGCGTGGCGGTGCGGGCGCTGGCCCGCGGCGTCGACACCGACCCGGCCCGCATCGCCTCCGTCGAGAACCGGCTCGCCGCCCTCCACGACGCCGGGCGCAAGCACCGGGTATCGCCGGACGAGCTGCCCGGCCGCCTTGCCGCCCTTCGCGGCGAGCTGGAGGGGCTCGAGACCGGCGAGGCGCGGGTCCGGGAGCTCGAGGACCGGCGCGCCGCCGTCCGGGCCGACTACCGGAAGGTGGCCGAGCGTCTCAGCGAGGGCCGGAGCTCCGCCGCCCGGCGCCTCGCCGACGAGGTGACGCTTCACATGCACGAGCTCGGGTTCGACGGCGGTGCGTTCTCGGTGGCGATGAACCGGGCCCGGGAGGAGCGGGCCTCCGGGATCGACGAGGTCGAGTTCCGGATCCGCGCCAACCCCGGCCACCCGCCGGCCCCGCTCGCGCAGACCGCCTCGGGCGGAGAGCAGTCGCGGGTGAGCCTTGGTATTCTTGTCGCGACGCGTGGAGGGCTTCCGGTGATGGTGTTCGACGAGATCGACAGCGGAGTCGGAGGCCGGGTCGCAGAACTGGTCGGGCGGCACCTGCGCCATCTGGCCGAGAGCTGCCAGGTGCTGTGCGTGACGCATCTCCCCCAGGTTGCTTCGCAGGCGCACGGCCACCTTACCGTCTCGAAGGGAGCGAACGGATCGATGACGAGCGTGCGGGTGCGGACGGTGAGGGGCGAGGAACGAACCGAGGAGATCGCGCGGATGCTCGCGGGCGCGAGCGTGACCGCTCGCTCACGGGCGCATGCCCGCGAGATGCTCGAGTCGGCGCGGCAAGCGGAGCTGGCCGAGTGAGCGGCGGAGCGGCCGGCAGCCGCAAGTCCGAACGCCGCGCCTCGGGACGGTTCGCCGCCGCACTGGCAGGCGCGGGCGCGGGCGCGGTGCTCGCGGCGGGCTGCGGGAAGCTTCCCGAGGTCCCGGTACCGGGGCTCTATCGAGTCGACATCCGCCAGGGCAATGCCCTCGACGACGTGGCGCTCGCCCGGCTCGAGCCCGGCATGACCCGGAGCAAGGTGCTCCACCTTCTCGGCACCCCGGCCATCGACGACGTCTTTCACACCGATCGGTGGGAGTACCTGTTCTCGTACGCGCCGGGGGGCGAGCCCTCGGAGTGGCGGCTCATCACCCTTCACTTCGAGGATGACCGGCTGGTCCGGATCGAGGGAGACCTCCTGCCGGCCGACGCCATCGAGCTCGAACCGGAGGCGGCCAAGGTGATCCGCGTGCCCCCGCGCCCGCTCGAGAAGGGGTTGATTCGGCGCGCGATCCGAAAGGTGAAACGCGATCGGTAGCCGGGGCGGGCCGGCGCCGCGAGGCGGGACGGAACGGCTGCCGCGGCGGGGACCGGCGCGAACGCCGGCTCCCCCGGGGGTTAGCCGCTCCGCGGTGGACGGATGAGCCGCTCGGCCCTTCGGGTGAACGCCATGACCATAGAATCGGCGAGTTCGTCCAGAAACGGCGCGGCCAGCCGGCCGAGGAGCCGGCTCGCACCTTCAAACTCGAGATTCAGCGACACCCGCGTGCCGCCACCCGCTGCATCCTCGAACGACCAGCGGCCGTTCAGACGGCCGAAGGGACCCTTGACGAGGTGCATCTCGATCCGGCTCGGCGCCACCTCCCGGTTGCGCGTCGTGAGCCAGAACCGGATCGGACCCCGGGCCATGCGAAGGCTCGCCTCGACCATTCCCCCGCCGAGGGGCCGTACCTCGGCCGCGCGGCACAGGGGAACGAACTCGGGGTACGAGGCGACGTCCGCGACGAGGGCGAAGGTCGCCTCGCGGCTCGCCGGCACGACCGCCGATCGCTCGATCCGCTCCATGGGCGGAAGTATAGCGAGGGGCTCGCCGGAGTCCCCCGGGCGGCCGGCGGCCGGCGGCCGGCGATAGGCGCCGGACAGCAGGCGCCGCAATGGCCCGCAAGAAGAAGAAGGGGTCGGGAGGAAACGTGATCGCGGCGAACCGCCGCGCACGCTTCGACTACCGGCTCGAGGATCGACTCGAGGCGGGCATCGCGCTCCAGGGATGGGAGGTCAAGAGCCTGCGGAGCGGACGCGCCCAGTTGAGCGAGGGCTACGTGGCATTCCGCGAGGGCGAAGCCTTCCTGCAGGGCGCCCACATCTCCCCCCTCCCCTCGGCATCGACCCACGTCGAGCCCGATCCCGTGCGCCCCCGCCGGCTGCTTCTCCACCGGCGCGAGATCGATCGCCTCGCGGGCGCGGTGCAGCGCGACGGCTACACCGTGGTGCCCCTCGACCTGCACTGGACCCGCGGCCGGGCGAAGCTCGCCATCGCCACCGCCAAGGGCAAGCGCCGCGCCGACAAGCGGGCCTCCGACCGGGACCGTGACTGGCAGCGCGAGCGCGAACGGTTGATGAAGTCCCGCTGACGGCGCCGGAGGCGACCGGGCGACCGACAGCGGTGAGGCCCCACGTTGCCGCCGCGGCGAGGCGCCGCGGCAAATGCCGCCGAGGGACCGAAGCTCCGCAGCGGCGGACGGTGCCGGTGGTGTACAATGCCCTCTCCCGTGGGGGCGACCTGGCTTCGACGCGGGTGGTGAAGCTCGAGGTGCATGCCGAGGCGCAACATACCTCGTAAATCCAGTTGCAAACCTCAATAGTTGCCAACGACGACAACTACGCTCTGGCGGCCTAGCCCCAGCTCCTTCCCGGCACGTGCTTGTGCGTTCGGATAGAGGAGTCACACAACACAAGCTCGCGAGGACGGACCGCCCGCGTCCGGAGTCGCTAAAGCTCAGCGGGCTCGCCGGCCGCAACCCTGCCCGTCGGGGGGCGGACGGTCAAACGGGTAGACGAGGCTAAGCATGTAGAGCCGACGGCGGAGCGCCAGCGGACGCGGGTTCGATTCCCGCCGCCTCCACCAAAAACATCTTCAAAACAACAAGCTATAAATCTCGAACCCCGATTCATGCCACGTGTCTGGGGGGATTGATGAGGCGCTCCGGCATGGTTCTTTCCGAGACGGCGCTGCCGTCTCGGCCCGAACGCGAGCCTCGGCCTCGAAGGGACGCGCAGCACCACGACGGCCAGCGATGCGCCCGAGCACGGCATGGGTCTTGCGATGACGGTGCGGTGGCAGGAGTCCGACGGCAGCCCGGTCGATGAGTCGACGCAGCGCGAGGGCGCGGGTGACGACGCGGCGCCCGCTGATGCCATCCGGCTCGCGTTCGGGGCCCGGCTCCCGGTTGGGTTGCCGGGACGGGGCCGGGCCCGGCATCGGGCCCCGGAGACCGTAGCTGTCCGCGGCCATGGTGCCGAACCCGCCTCTTGATGCGAGGATCGCCTCCGTCGAGTCGATATCCTTCGATGACGGCGATGTGGAGTTCTGAACTCTGCCCCATCCGGGAGTACCCAGCCCCTTCCCCCCGACGCGCACGGTCCTGCCTCGTCACTCGGCGTGTTGAGCCTTGCTCATAAAAGTGCTACAAGTAGCACTATGGACGTGATCGGGATCCGTGAACTGCGGCAGAGAGCGAGCGACTACCTCAGGCGGGTAGCGGCAGGCGAGACATTCGAGGTGACCGATCGCGGACGTCCGATCGCCCTCCTGACTCCCATTCCGAACTCATCGCCGCTCGACCAGCTTCGCGCGGCGGGCGACCTGGATGAAGCAACCGGTTCGACGGATGATCTTCCCGAGCCCGTCGCTCTCGCTCCCGGTGCGGAACCGCCTTCCGTCCGGCTCGCGCGGCTGCGCAGCGATGAACGCTGAACGCGTCTGCTACGTCGACTCGTCGGCCATCGTCAAGCTCGTGGTACGGGAAACCGAGTCTGCCGCGTTGCGGCGATATCTCCGTGGCCGCTCGCTCGTGTCGAGTGCACTCGCCAGCGTGGAGGTCGCTCGGGCAATCATGCCGCATGGAGCCCGAACGCTGCGCACGGCCAGGGAGGTACTCTCCCGCATCGAGATCGTGCGGATCAACGCCAAGGTGCTGTCCCGCGCGGCGACCATGGAGCCGGCGGACCTTCGCACCCTTGACGCGATCCACCTCGCCACGGCGTCTCTCTTCGGAGAATCCCTGCACCGATTCGTGTGCTACGACGGGCGGCTGGCGAGCGCGGCGAACGCTGGCAACTGGACCGTCGTGTCGCCCGATTGACGGATCGGACGAGGCCATCGTGCGGTCGGGAGAGGCGCCCCCCGCCTCACCGCCCGCCGATGGCGCAGAGTTGGTGCCCCCTTGGGATGCGAGCGGACCGGTGCGAAGTTCGCGCCCGGCGAGCGTATTGCAAACGCGTCTTGAAGTCCATCCGATAGATCATCCACCAGCAATTCTCATTTTGGCGAGGGTTGGGCGCGGGGTCGTGCAGGCGGCGGGTTGAAGGAGGCTTGACAACGTAGGGCTTGGCACCTATGGTGCGTGCCATGGGCAACCCGTGGTTTGGGTCGAAGGCGGCGTCTGGGCT
>JAJECB010000226.1 GCA_022822245.1 Gammaproteobacteria bacterium | reverse complement strand
TTCCGCCTTGGGGGAACCGCTTCTTGAGGTCGGGAAAGATCTCCTTCCGGTAACCGCGGGCGAGTGTCTGTCGAATCTTCTTGAGCCACATCTTCTGTTTCGCCCGCCATCCTTCGAGAATCTTCGGCGTGATGCCGTCCTTCTCCTTGAGGGGCTTCATCTCCGGCACCGCGACGAGTGCGCCGTTCTTGACGGCCAGATCCGCCGCCCGATCGAGTCCACCGAAGGCGCCGACCATGAGAGCTACGTAGGCACCGAAAGCAGACTCGGAGTCGCGCAGTCGATAGTTGATGATCGTGCCGCGTTCGTTCACCACAATGTGCGTCAGGCGCCGCCGACTCTCATCGTCCTGTAGATCCAGGGCTCCGGCCGTGTAGGCGCGGTTCAGCGCCTTGGTGAACCAGCGAGCGAAGGTCCGCCACGGGGGGCGGCCCAGAGCACGACGGAGCTCTCCGAACGCCCACACGATGCCTCGCTTTCCGACATCGTGGCTCAGCGGCCGCGGGAACGTCCGAAGCTCCAGAAGTGTCGCCTCGAGACGCACCTTCTGCTCCTCAACATCTCTGGCAATGTGCAGAGGAGCTGGTGTGCCATAGCGCAGAAGGTCGAACGCGTGGCGGGCCAAGTTGCCGGCCGGATCGTTCCGTAGATCGCGCTCGAGGGATCGCACGTCCGTAGTGTATTTGTTGAAGGGAGTGAAGCCCTCGAGAACGTGGGCCACGGCATCGAGGAAATGCTCCTGGTGAATCCGGTCCCGAAGCGCATTGGACTCCAGGTGAGTCAGCACGTTGTGGTGGTCATCCTTGCTCGTCTTTCTCCGATCCCTGAAGGCGGCTCTGAGTTCGTCGGTCAGGATCCTCTGAAGCGCGTCCTCCTGCTGCTCACTCAGATCTTCGCCAAGGATGTAGCGTTCGAACCAGTCATGGACCTCATCCACTCCAGTGACTGCGACTTGGGATGGTACAGGCTTCCCTCCTTTCTCCTCTCCCCGCCAATCGAAGAACAGGAGCGGAAGACGGGTTGATCGAGAGCTGTCGTCGCGGTTGTCCGCGTCGTGAGAGCGCTGGAGGAGCTCCTGTGTGCAGATGGCATTGACGCTGCCGTCAGACAGGAGGATGGATCGTGACCGACTTACGGGCTTGGCAGTCGTGTTGATGTTGACGAAAGTGCTCCGCACGACGTTCAGTACTGTCGGCAGGTCACCGGTCGTGTCGGCCTGGTAGGAGACAACGACGACGGGGATTCGCCAGCGGAGGAACGCCTTGTATCCGTCAGCGCCGCGATCGTCAGTTCGTTGCTTGAGTGCGGCGAGTCGGTGCTGGCCGTCAATTGCAACCAGGCGGACGCGGCTGGAGTTCCACTGCAAGCACGCCTCATCGTGTCGATCCCGGTTCCACGCGATCCGATAGTGATTCGGACGCTCCAGAGCGCGCCACGGCGTTCCCTCTTCGTCGCTATCGGTTCGCTTCAGCCGCGGCATGAGCTGCTGCACCTGCTTCGAGTCCGCGGAGACCGGAAGAAGCGTCAGTACCAGCGGACTGAAGAACTTGACGTTGCCGGTGTTGCGGAGATAGGGCAAGAGCGCCGTGCTGACGCGGTCGCTATCCACATCTCTCTGGAACAGCTCCCGGATCGGCCATCGCTCGGAGCCAGGGATTTCACTGATGAGGGACACGCGTTCCGTCAGTTGAACGGGCCGCATGGCGCTCAGGAGATAGAAGGGCTGGACGCCTGCGGCCATTCCGAATCGACCGAAATGGCCGTCGAGCTGGTGGGTGTATGCGGTTCGTCGTCGGCGAGGCATGGTGGAGTCGTGGCGTGTGGGGCGATGACTAGGGCGCTCGAAGCGGGGGTGCCTGGTCGGCTATGCGCAGGGCGATGCGCGGTATCGTGTGGGCGGCCGCGTACGGGCCGAGAGACAGGCGGAGGGTGGAGTAGGCGTCTTCGGTCGTCAGGCCGATGGCGCGGAGGACATGGGACGGCTCGGGGGTTCCGGCGTGGCAGGCGGAGGCCGCGGAGAGGTCGAGGTCGGGAAGGCGGGCGATGAGCGCGTCCGCATCCACGCCGGGGAAAGTGATCGAGGTGGCGTTCGGGACGCGGTGGTCCTGGGCGCCGTTGATGCGGGCGTCGGGGATGCGGGAGAGGATCTCGGCCTCGAGTTCGTCGCGGAGGGCGGCGAGGCGCGGCGCGTCCGTGCGGAGGCGCTCGACGGCTTCGGTGGCGGCGATGCCGAACGACGCGATGCCGGGAGTGTTCTGGGTGCCGGGACGGAGGCCGCGCTCGTGCCCGCCCCCGTAGGTGATCGGAAGGATGGGCGCGCGGTTCGGTCCCTCTCGCACGAAGAGCGCCCCGACGCCCTTGGGGCCGCCGCACTTGTGGGCGCTCAGCGAGGCGAAGTCCACATCCATCGCCTCCACATCGAGCGGCGTCCTGCCGAGCGCCTGGGCGGCGTCGGTGTGGACGAGAGCCCCGTGCTCTCGGGCAAGGGCGGCCGCCTCGGCGACGGGCTGGATCGTTCCGATCTCGTTGTTCGCGGTCTGGATCGAGAGCAGCAGGACGTCCTCTCCGAGCAGGTCGTCGAGGGCGTCGAGCCGGATTCGCCCGTTTCCCTGGACCGGGGCGATGTCGAGCCGGAAACCCCGCTCGGCCAGATGCCGCGCCGGGGCGAGGACGGAGGGGTGTTCGATGGGAAGTGTGATGATCCGGCGGCGCTTCGGGTCGCGTCCGCGCTCGGTGGCGTGGAGAGCCGCGCCGAGGATGGCGAGGTTGTTGGCTTCGGTGGCGCCGCCGGTGAAGACGATCTCTTCCGGGAGCGCGCCTGTCGCGTCCGCGAGTTGCTCGCGGGCGGTCTCGATGCGGGCGGCGGCGCGCTTTCCCGACCGGTGCGTGCTCGACGGGTTGGCGTAGTCGCGCTCGCTGACTTCGAGCAGGATTGCAAGAGCCGCTGCCGTCATCGGCGTGGAGGCCTGATGGTCCAGGTAGAGCCGGTGGGTCGCCTCGGGTGAAGCGGAAACGGGTTCCGTCGCCCGCGTGCGCCGGGCGGGGCCCCCGCCCGGAGAGCTGGCCCGGCGCGCCGGCGCGGCGCCCGCGAGCAGCGGGGCGGGGTCTCCGAGGGCCGAACGAGTCCGGCGCGCCGGCAGGGTGGCGGCAGGCATCACTTGTGACAGATGAGGCATCCGTCGTCCTCATCGTCCGGCGCTTCGAAGCCGAAGGCCTGGGTCAGGCGGTCG
>JAJECB010000195.1 GCA_022822245.1 Gammaproteobacteria bacterium | reverse complement strand
GCCTCGACGTCGGGAACCGTCTCGATGTCGAACGCGAAGAAGTACTCCCCTTCGTGGCCCTGGTTCATCGGTCCGCCACCCCTTCTCCCTCGAAACGCAACGACAGCGCGTAAACCCGCGCATCCTCCCGCCCCCCGCACGCGGCCGGATAGTAGCCGCGCCGGGTCCCGACGTGGACGAAGCCGTGGCCCTCGTAGAGACGCACCGCGGTCCGGTTCGAGGGCCGCACCTCGAGGAACATCCTTTCCGCGCGCCGCACCCGGGCGATCCCGAACAGGTGTCGCAGGAGCCAGCCGCCCCAGCCGCGACCCTGCTCGACGGGGTCGATGCACAGGTTCAGCAGATGAGCCTCGTCCGCGGCCAGGGACAGGATCCCGTACCCGCGCACGCGGTCCCCTTCCGCCGCCACCCGGCACGCGTAGCCGGCCCGGAGACAGGTTCGGAACACCTGCTCCGACCACGGAAAGAGGTAGGCGGACGCCTCGATGTCCGAGACCGCCGACAGATCGGCGGGAGTCATCGGGCGGGCCGTCGCCCCCTCTACGGCGACCGGTCCGCGATCGAACGTGCGAGACAAAGATCCTCCCAGGCGGCCCGCTTGGCGCTCGGGGTCCGCAGCAGGTAGGCGGGATGGTACGTCGCGACGACGGGGACCCGCCGGTCGCCCCGCGGGTACGCGTGCTCGCGCCCCCGCAGGCGGCCGAGCGGGGCGTTGGTATCGAGGATGGCCTGCGCCGCGACCCGTCCCACCGCGAGGATGACACGCGGGGCAAGCAGGTCGATCTGCCGGTCGAGGAAGGGGCCGCACCGCTCGGTCTCCTCGGGCTCGGGGTCGCGGTTTCCGGGAGGGCGGCACTTGACCGTGTTGGTGATGAAGACCTGCTCGCGGGCGAGCCCGAGGGCGAAGAGCATGGCGTTGAGGAGTCTCCCCGCCCGGCCGACGAAGGGCTCGCCCTGGCGGTCCTCGTTGGCGCCCGGCCCCTCGCCGATCACCATCCAGTCGGCATCGCGGGCGCCCGCCCCGAACACCGTGCGACGGCGCGAACGATGCAGCGCGCAACCCACGCAGCTCGCGACCGCCGTCTCGAGCTCCGGCCACGGGAGCGCGGAGACCGGAACCGCGTCCCCCGCGGCAGGGGCCGTCATCGGTCCACCCGAGCCGGCCACGGGGGATTCCTCGCCCGCGGGGGCACGTGCGGTGGGGGATGACACCGGGCCCGGCGCGGGACCCGGCGCCGGGTCGGCCTCCGGGTGCGGTGCCTCCGCCGCGCCGCGGGGCACGTAGACGGTGACCCCCATCCGGGCGAGGAGGCGCCCCCGCTCCGCGCCCGTGATCACCGGTCCGGACGGCGGACCCTCTCGCCGGAGGCCATCCTCCGGCGCTGGCGGGCCCGGCGCACCTGAATCAGGGTCTCGACCGGTCCGGACAGGGCGTACAGACCGAATCCCGCAAACAGGAGCAGCGCGGGATCGGTCGCGAGCAGGGCGAACGCGAGCACGACCACGAGAACGGTGACGAAGTGGACCCGCTCGCGGATGTCGACTTCCTTGAAGCTCCGGAACCGGATCTTGCTCACCATCAGCAGGCTCGTCAGGATGACCACCGCGAAGGTCTCCGGGCCGAGGCTCGCGCCCGCGATCTCCCGGTCCACTCCAACCCACACGAGACCGGCCACCACCGCGGCCGCGGCCGGGCACGGCAGCCCCTGGAAGTAGCGCTTGTCGGCCACCCCGACCTGGGTGTTGAACCGGGCGAGGCGAAGGGCGGTCGCGGCCGTGAAGCAGAACCCGGCGAGCCACCCCGCCTTGCCGAACGAATCGAGCGACCAGGCGACCGCGAGCACGACCGGCGCGATCCCGAACGCGACCATGTCGGACAGGCTGTCGTACTCCGCCCCGAACGCGCTCTCGGTCCCCGTGACGCGCGCGATCCGACCGTCCGCCCAGTCGAACACCATCGCCGCGAAGATCGCCATCGCCCCCGCCTCGAACCTCCCCTGGAAGGCGAAGTAGATGGCGTAGAACCCGCTCAGCAGCGCCGCCGTCGTCAGCAGGTTCGGCAGCAGGTAGATACCCCTGCGCTTCTTCTGGTCCGGGTTCATGCCTGATCGGTCCGGGGGGCTCCCGCGAGGACATCGAGGGAGCCCAGCATAGCCTGATCCATCCGCCGTTTCACGGGCGCTCGAGCGCGGTCAGTTCCTGCTCTCGTCGACCAGCCGGTTCTCCCGGATCCAGGGCATCATCGCCCGCAGGCGCGCCCATCAGGCGCGAAGACTCCGGTCTCCACGGCCGACGCCCATCGCTCCCGAGCGCACGACCTCCAGGATGCACCGCTCGTCGAGGGCCTCGACGAAGGCGTCGAGCTTCTGCCGGGAGCCCGTCAGCTCGATGACGAAGCTCGACCCCGCCACGTCGAGGATCCGCCCCCGGAAGATGTCCGCGAGGTGCCGCACCTCGTCCCGCCACGGCTCGCTCGCCCGCACCTTGATGAGCATCAGCTCGCGTTCGACGTAGCGCCCCTCGGTGAGGTCGACCAGCTTGATGACGTCGATGAGCTTGTGGAGCTGCTTGGTGATCTGCTCGATGACGGCGTCGTCGCCGTTCGTCGCGAGGGTGAGGCGCGACATCGTCGGATCCTCGGTCGGCGCGACGCTCAACGACTCGATGTTGTAGCCCCGCGCGGAGAACAGCCCGGCGACCCGGGCGAGGGCGCCCGGCTCGTTCTCGAGCAGGATCGAGATGAGGCGCTGCATCGCTCAGGCGAGCTCGCGCAGGACCATGTCGGTCTGGCCCTTGCCCGCCATCATCATCGGATACACGTTCTCCGACTGGTCGGTGATGAAGTCCATGAACACGAGCCGGTCCTTGAGCGCGAACGCCTCGCGGAGCGCCCCCTCGACGTCGCCCGGGCGCTCGACGAGCATGCCGACGTGGCCGAAGCTCTCCGCGAGCTTGACGAAGTCGGGGAGCGAATCGAGGTAGGACTCGGACTCGCGGTTCTCGTACATGAACTCCTGCCACTGGCGCACCATGCCGAGGTAGCGGTTGTTGAGGTTCACGACCTTGACCGGCAGCCGGTACTGCTTCGCGCACGAGAGCTCCTGGATGCACATCACGATGCTCCCCTCGCCCGTGATGCACGCGACCTGGGCGTCGGGGTACGCGAACTGCACCCCCATCGCGGCCGGGAGGCCGAACCCCATGGTGCCGAGCCCTCCGGAGTTCACCCAGCGGCGGGGCTTCGCGAACGGGTAGAACTGCGCCGCCCACATCTGGTGCTGGCCGACGTCCGAAGTCACGAACGCCTCCCCGCCGGTAACCTCGTAGAGCTTCTCGATGACGTACTGGGGCTTGATGAGGTCGCTGTCGCGTTCATAGCGAAGGCAGTCGTTGGCGCGCCACGCGTCGATCCGCTTCCACCAGGACTTCAGGGCCGCCTCGTCGGGCCGCCGGTTGCTCTCGCGCAGCGCGGCGACGAGGTCCTCGAGGATCCCCCGCACCGGCCCGACGATGGGGACGTCGACCTGGATCGTCTTCGAGATGGAGGACGGGTCGATGTCGACGTGGACGATCCGGGCGTGGGGGCAGAACTGCTTCGGATCGCCCACCACCCGGTCGTCGAAGCGAGCCCCGATCGCGATGAGCACGTCGCACTCGTGCATGGCCATGTTGGCCTCGTAGGTGCCGTGCATGCCGAGCATGCCGACGAACTGCGGGTCCGTCCCGGGAAACGCGCCGAGCCCCATCAGCGTGTTCGTGATCGGGTACCCGAGGAATCGGGTGAGGTCGACGAGCGCCTCGGACGCGTCCCCGAGCACCACCCCGCCGCCGGTGTAGACCATCGGCCGCCGGGCGGAGAGGATGAGGTCCGCGGCCTGGCGGATCTGGCCCGGATGTCCGCGCGTCACCGGGTTGTAGGAGCGCATCGCGACCTCGTCCGGGTACTCGTAGTGCGCGCGGTCCGCGGTCACGTCCTTCGGAATGTCCACCACCACCGGACCCGGCCGCCCGCTCTCGGCCACGTAGAACGCCTCCCGGAGGGTGCGCGCGAGCGAGCCCGCGTCCTTCACCAGGTAGTTGTGCTTGACGCACGGGCGGGTGATGCCGACGCAGTCGACTTCCTGGAAGGCGTCGCTCCCGATCGCGTGGCGCGGCACCTGCCCGGTGATCACCACCATCGGGGCGGAGTCCATGTGGGCGGTCGCGATCCCCGTCACCGCGTTGGTCGCGCCGGGGCCCGAGGTCACGAGGACCACCCCGGCCCGGCCGGTCACTCGCGCGTAGCCGTCCGCCATGTGGGTCGCGCCCTGCTCGTGACGCACGAGGATGTGCTCGACGTCGTTCTGCTTGTAGAGGGCGTCGTAGATGTGCAGCACCGCCCCGCCCGGATACCCGAAGATGTAACGAACCCCGTGGTCCTTGAGGAACCGGACCACGATCTCCGCGCCTGTCAACTCCACCTCGACACCTCTCGAATGCGGCCCGCCGGATGGGGCCTTCGTCCGCCGTCGCGGCGCGGCCGGGAAGCCGGCCCGCGGCGCTCGCGAGTGGCGCGGCAAGGTAGCCGCAACGCGTTCCCCCGTCAACCGCCCGCCCGGCGCGGAAACCCTCGCCGTGCAAGGGGAAACCTGATTACGTGCGAACCCCGGGGTCCCGTGCCGTCACCATGGAAACCGGTGTCGGGGCGAGGTGCCGCGATCCTCCCCCGGTTCGCTCGCTCGAACCCGGAATCCCGCTCCGACCCCGCTTTCCACCCCCGGGAACTCCGAACCGGCTAACATTCCGAGGATTGGGGGACGACCCCCGCCCCCGGGGTCGAGAGAGCGATGCCCGCACTTTCGAGCGACGAGATCGTCACCGTGGTCAATGGCGAGAACCACCCCGTCGCGGAGCTTCCGCGCCACCTCGTCCGCGGCGAGAACCTGCCCCACCGGGCGACGTTCATCTTCGTCTTCAACCGCGAGGGAAGGGTCCTCGTCCAGCGCCGCACCGCGCTCAAGGACGTCTGCCCGGGCTTTTTCGACCTCGCGGCGGGCGGGGTCGTCGCGGCCGGCGAATCCTACGAGGCGTGCGCGGAACGCGAGGCGGCCGAAGAGCTCGGCATCCGCGACACGGTCCTCGAGCCGCGGTTCGATTTCTACTACGGGGACGATTGCGTCCGCTGCTTCGGCCGGGTGTTCACCTGCGTGCACGAGGGTCCGTTCTCCCTCCAGGCCGAGGAGGTGGAGAGCGTCGAGTTCCGTACCGTGGAGGAGATCGCGGCCGGCCGCATCGCCCCCCTGACCCCCGACACCCGTCTCGCCTTCGAGCGGCTGCTCGCGCTCGACGCCCAGCCGGACTCCGGCTGACGCCGGCCGGGCTCACTCGCGGACCGCCGCCCTCCTGGGCGCGGGTCGGGCACCCGCGGGAGCACGCGCATGCCTGCCCGCGCAGATTCCCACGAACCTCCTGTCCCACGCGGGCGGGAAGCCCGCGAATTGGGGGGTCGGAGTGGGTTTTCGTTTCCGAGAACCCACTCCGACTCCCAATCTCGCTCCGGGAAACATGCGGTCACCTCTCGGGGTTCGTGCGATATTCGGGTCGGGATATGATTGCGCCGGCCGCCCGAACCAGGTACGCCTCCACGATGAGAACCTCCCGGATTCTGCTCGCCACGGAAAGGGAAGACCCCTCCGACGCCGAGATCGTGAGCCACCGGCTCATGATCCGGGCCGGGCTCGTCCGCCGGCTCGCGGCCGGGCTCTACACCTGGCTCCCGCTCGGCCTCCGGGTGCTGCGCAAGATCGAGAACATCGTGCGCGAGGAGATGGACCGGTCGGGCGCCCAGGAAGTCCTCATGCCCGCGGTGCAGCCCGCCGAGCTGTGGATGGAGTCGGGTCGCTGGGACCACTTCGGGCCCGAGCTGCTGCGGCTTCGCGATCGGCACGAGCGCGACTTCTGCGTCGGACCGACCCACGAGGAGGTCATTACCGACATCGTGCGCCGCGAGGTCCGGAGCTACCGCCAGCTTCCCCTCAACCTCTACCAGATCCAGATCAAGTTCCGGGACGAGGTCCGGCCCCGCTTCGGGGTCATGCGGGCGCGCGAGTTCATCATGAAGGACGCCTACTCCTTCGACCTCGACGAGGCGGGGAGCCGTCGGAGCTACGAAACGATGCGCGACGCCTACCGGCGCATCTTCTCCCGCACGGGCCTCGACTTCCGGGTGGTGGAGGCGGATTCGGGGGCCATCGGGGGCAGCCGCTCCGAGGAGTTCCACGTGCTCGCGGAGTCCGGCGAGGACGATATCGCGTTCAACGACGAGGGGACCTACGCCGCGAACCTGGAGCTCACCCCCGCCCCTTCGCCGCCCGAGCCGCCCGCCGCGACGGAGACGATGCGCGAGGTGAGGACCCCGGACGTGCGCACCATCGAGGACGTGAGCGAACTCCTCGGCGTGTCGCCCGATCGGTGCCTCAAGACCCTCTTCGTGGAGGGCGACGACGGTCCGATCGCGCTCGTCCTTCGCGGCGACCACGAGCTCAACCTGGTCAAGGCGAGCCGCCTCGCGGGGGTCCGGACCCCGGTCGCCCTCGCGTCGCCGGAAGCGGTGCGCGAGGCGACCGGCGCAGGCGCGGGCTCGGTCGGGCCGGTCGGGCTCGGGGTGCCGGTCGTCGTGGACCATTGGGCGGCCGCCACCGCGGACTTCGTCTGCGGGGCGAACCGCGACGAGGCCCACCTCGCCGGGGTCAACTGGGGACGCGACCTCCCCCGGCCCGCGACCGCCGACCTTCGCAACGCCATCGAGGGCGATCCGAGCCCGGACGGCCGGGGCACCATCTCCATCCGCCGCGGGATCGAGGTCGGCCACGTGTTCCAGCTCGGCCGCAAGTACAGCGAATCGATGCACGCCGTGTGCCTCGACGAGGGCGGCCGGGCCCGCACCCTCGAGATGGGCTGCTACGGGATCGGGGTGAGCCGCATCGCCGCCGCCGCCATCGAGCAGAACCACGACGAGAACGGCATCGCCTGGCCGGACGCCATCGCCCCGTTCGAGGTGGCGCTCCTCCCGCTGAACGCCCACCGCTCGGGCCGGGTGCGCGACCGCTCGGAAGCGCTCTACGAGGAACTTCGCGCGCTCGGCGTCGAGGTGCTCCTCGACGATCGGGCGGTCCGCCCCGGGGTCATGTTCTCGGAGATGGATCTCATCGGCATCCCCCACCGGCTCGTCCTCGGGGAGCGGCGACTCGACGAGGGCACCATCGAATACCGGAGCCGGCGGGACGGCGAAACCGAGTTCCTTCCCCTCGACGAGGCGGCGGCCCTGGTCGCCGCCCGCATCGACCGCCGCCCGGCCTGACCGCCTGGCCGCAATATTTCGCCGATGGGAGGGAAGCACTAACCCTCGTCGGCTTCTTCGATGAGCGAACGCACGAACGGGATCGTGACGGGTCGCTGAGCGGCCAGGGAGTGCCGGTCGAGGCGGTCGAGAAGCGCGAGAAGATGCGGGACGTCCCGCCGCTCGCGCGTCACCAGGTAGGCCGCCACCTGGAAGGGGAGCTCGATGCCGCGCACCCGCGCCCGGGAGACGAGCACCTGCCCGAGCTCCGGTTCGCCGAGCGCGGCGAGGCCCAGCACCGGCCCCGAGGCGAGCCGCGAGGCGAGGTCCGGGAGCGCGAATCCGAGACGCCCGGGCGGCGACCGGTCCGCGACGACGAGGGGGGTGCCGGCGCTCTCGAGGGCGTTGAAGAGCCGGAACAGGGCTTGCTCCCAGTCAGGGCGGCCGGCTGCCGCGCCGATTCCGTCGAGGCAGACGAGGCGGGCCGACTCCAGCCCTTCGGTCACCCCCGGCCCCACGCCGGGCTCTCCGGGATCGAGGTAGAAGCCCTCCACGGCGCGGGCGGCCGCGATCAGCAGGTGGGTCTTGCCGGTGCCCGGGGGGCCGGTGAGGAAGAGGTATCGATCGCCACGTCCGGTCGCCGATTCGCGAATCGCGTGCACCGCCCCCCGGTTTTCCCCGGCCACGAAGTTGTCGAACGACGGCGGATCGTCAGCGCCGAATGCGAGAGGATACTGGGCGACGGGGCGGTTCATCGGAGCGGACGTCCGACCCCGGACGCCCGCGGTCGGCAAGGCTCCGGGCCGTTCATCGCAGTTGGTAGGCGAGCGCGGACGCTCCTTCGTCATCCTCCCCGGCCGCGCTCTGCGCGGGTACGAGCGTGCGTCCGAGCGCGATGAGCTCGGCGAGGGCGGGCCGGCCGCCCTTCGCCCGCAGCACGACGCGTACCCGCGAGGCCTCGACCCGCTCCACCTGCACCGTCTCCACGATGTCGATGGAGGCGAGGTAGCCCATGAGCCGCCCATAGTCCTCGAGCCGCTCGACCCCCGCGACCTCGATCGGCACCCGCGCGGCGGCGGCCGCCGCGCCGTGCCGCGCGAAGCGCGCCGCGAACCGGTCGGCGACCTCGTGCATGCCCTCGGCGACCGCGGCTTCCAGGCTCTCCCCGCTCGTCCGGAACTCCCTCGTCAGCTCCCCGAACAGCGTCCAGCGCGCCTTCCACAGACCCGTCTCTCCCCGCCACGCCCGGCCGGCGAGGACCGCATCCGCGGCGTAGCGGCGCGACGCGCGCTCGATCGGTTCCGGGAATCCGCCCCAGAGGGTGGATACGGGCAGGGTCATGCGGTCCTCGATGTCGTAAAGGGGCAGGACGAACGGCATCCCGCGTTCGTGCGCCGGCTCGTCGATCGCCACCGCCGCCCGCGAAGCGGAATCCACGTACGTCTTGCGCCCGCGCTCGTCCTCGACGGCGAGCCACACGATCACCCGGGGCCGCACGCGGCTCCACCGGCCGAGTCCGAGCTCCTCGACGAGCCGGTCGATCGCGCCGGGGTCGAACTTCACGGTGAGGTCATGGTCGGCGCCGGACTCGAAGACATACTGCTGGACGTACCGCTCCGGATTCGCGAAGGCGTCCCTCACCCCCCGCGACGTCTCGGGACGCCGGAGGCCGGTCACCCGCACCAGCATGGCGCGCATCGCCCGCACGAGCGCGAGGTCGACGTTCCCCCGGTCCTCCGCCATCACCCGGGCCGTGTAGAGGTCCGGATACCGGTTCCCGGCTCCGTCCGGGCCGGCCGCCCCGGCCCCCGCCCCCCACGCGAAGCCCGCCATCGCGAGCACCGCGGCCGCGAGCCGCCGACGGCCGCGCGACGGCGCCCGGCGACATCGGTACGGGCGGACCCGCCCGTTCATCGCGCGGGCCGCCCGCATCGTGACGGAGGGGTCCGGCCGTGGGCTCGATGGATCATCGCGCCAATTTACAATACGCGCGGGCCGGGCTGAACCGGATGCAGATCGACGTGGACGATACGGGCACGACTTCACTCCGCTACCGGGACGCCGGCGTCGACATCGACCGGGGCAACCGGCTGGTCGATCGGATCCGGGCCATCGCGAGCCGTACGTACCGGCCCGGGGTCCTCGGCGGGGTGGGTGGATTCGCGTCGCTGTTCAAGCTTCCCATGGACCGGTACCGGAATCCGGTACTCGTCACCGCGGCGGACGGCGTCGGCACCAAGCTGCGGCTGGCCGTCGAGACGTCACGCTACGAGACGGTCGGGATCGACCTCGTGGCGATGTGCGCGAACGACGTGCTCGTCCAGGGCGCGGAGCCGGTCCTGTTCCTCGACTATCTCGCCATGGGCGAGCTCGATCTCTCGAAGGCCCAGATGGTGATCGAAGGAGTCGCCCGCGGCTGCGAGCTCGCCGGCGCATCGCTCGTCGGCGGCGAGTGCGCCGAGATGCCGGGAGTCTACTCGGGCGAGGACTTCGATCTCGCCGGGTTCTGCCTCGGCCTCGTCGAGGAGGACCGAATCGTGAACGGCGCGGGGATCCATCCCGGAGACCGCATCATCGGGCTTCCCTCGAGCGGCCTGCACTCGAACGGCTTCTCGCTCGTGCGGAAGATCCTCGAGGTCTCCGGCGCTTCCCTCGGCGAGCCGTTCGACGGCGACGAATCCCTCGGCGAGTGCCTGATGACCCCCACCCGGATCTACGTCGGCTCGGTACGCCGGGCGATGGAGGAGGTCCCGGTCAAGGGGCTCGCGCACATCACCGGCGGCGGGCTCACCCTCAACGTCGGGAGGATCCTCCCCGCGGGGCTCCGCGCGCGGCTCGACCGCGGGCGCTGGACGATGCCGCCGATCGTCCGCTGGGTCCGCGAGGCGGGAGGCATCGGGGACCGCGAGATGTTCCGCACCTTCAACTGCGGGATCGGGATGACCCTCGTCGTCTCCGCCCATCACGTGGACGACGCGCTGCGAACCCTCGGCGAGTCGGGCGAGGCGCCGGCCGTCATCGGAGAGGTGCTCCTCGCCGATCCCCGCCACCGCGAGCAGGTGATCATCGATTGAACCCGGCCGATGACGGGAAGGGACATCCGCCGGAACCCCCGTCCCCCACGGCGCAGGCGTCCGCGACGGGCTGGAAATGGCCGGCCGGACCGCGGATTGTCGTTCTCGTCTCGGGAAGCGGCACCAACCTCCAGGCACTCATCGACACCGGCTGCCCGATCGCGGAGGTCGTGAGCAACGTCCCCCGGGCGCCCGCCCTCGACCGGGCCCGGACGGCGGGCATTCCCGCCCGCACCCTCGACCACCGCTCCTTTCGCTCGCGCGCCGAGTTCGACGACGCGCTCGCCGCGCGGGTGGACGGACCCGGGCGGGCGGATCTCGTCGTGCTCGCCGGATTCATGCGCATCCTCGGGCCCGCCTTCACCCGACGGTTCGCGGGACGGCTCATCAACATCCACCCCTCCCTGCTGCCCGCGTTCCCGGGGCTCCGGACCCACGAGAGAGCTCTCGAAGCACGGGTGCGCGAACACGGCTGCACCGTTCACTTCGTGACCGAGGCGCTCGACGCGGGCCCGCTCATCGAGCGGGCCCGCGTCGCGGTGCGGCCGGACGACACCCCCGAGTCCCTGGCCGCGCGCGTGCGCGAGGAAGAACACCGGATCCTGCCCCGGGCCGTCCATCGGTTCGCGACCGGGCGTCTTCGCCTCCGCGGTGGGGAAGCCTGGCTCGACGGGCACCCGATCCGGCCCGGCTGAGGCCGTTCGCGTCCGGTCCTGCCGCCCGCGGCCGCGCCGTCCGGGCCGACCGACGTCGCGAGCCGGCATCGTGGCCAACGTGGGGCGACGCTCCGGGTCGAATTGCGCCGCGCCGCTCCGACTCGCGGAGTTCCCGTCGGTTCGCAGGTCGCGAGGTCGTTCCACGCGTTCTCGGTCCGCCCCCCCGGTATGGCCGATCACGAACGCGACCGCGGCGGCCCCCGCGCACCGGACGCCTCCTGCGCGGCGGTGAGGATGCCGCGCAGGATGTTGAGCTCCGCCCGATCGATGTCCGCCCGGACGAGGAGCCGCCGCAAACGCCGCATGAGGAGCCGGGGGCGCTCCGGATCGAGGTAGCCGATGTCGGCGAGCGCCGTCTCGAAGTGCGTGAAGAGCCGCTCGAGGTCGGCCGCGGTCACCGCCTCGGGCCGGTTCTCCCGCGCACCGGCGCCTTCCTCCACCGCCTCGCCGCCGGGGCCGGTCCCGGACCCGGGAGGACGCGGCGCGCCCGCCCCGGCCGCCGCCGCCAGCCCCGACGCGGCCCTCGCGACCTCGTAGGCGGCGATCTGGACCGCGGCGGCGATGTTGAGGGAGCGGAAGTCGGGGGCAGTGGGGATGCGGAGCACCGCCTGGCAGCGGTCGATCTCGTCGTTCGTGAGCCCCGCGCTCTCGCGGCCGAACACCGCCGCCACCGGCCCCGACGCGGCCCGCCTCACGAGCTCGCGCCCCGCTTCGCGCGGATCGAGCTGCACCCACTCGAGGCGCCGCGGCCGGGCCGTCGCGGCCACCGCCCACCCACAGTCGGCGAGCGCTTCGGACAGATCGTCGTCGACCCGCGCCCGGTCCAGAACCTCGAACGCCCCGGCGGCGCGCTCGGTCGCCTCCGCGCTCGGGAACCGGCGGGGCCGCACCAGCCGCAGGTCTCGGAGGCCCATGGTCCGCATGGCACGGGCCGCCGCCCCGATGTTGCCCGGGTGGGTCGGGGCGACGAGCACGATCCGCACGTTCGCGAGCAGGTCCGATCCGGTCCTCATGTCGTCACCCGCACCTCGCAGCGCGCGCGGGCGCGGCCGCCCGGACGATGCGGGAGTCCGGCGGGCGATAGAATGGGCACCCGTTCCGCATGGCATTCATCTCGTGCACCCCATCGTCAACGTCGCGGTCCGAGCCGCCCGCCGGGCCGGAGACATCATCTTGCGCTATCACACCCGGGTGGCCGACCTGGAAG
>JAJECB010000306.1 GCA_022822245.1 Gammaproteobacteria bacterium | reverse complement strand
GAACGTGCTGTTCCTGATGTCGGACGAGCACAGCCGGGAAATCGCCGGCTGCTACGGCAACTCGATCGTCCGCACCCCCAACCTCGATGCCCTCGCCGCGCGCGGCGCCCTCTTCGAGAACGCCTACTGCAACTCCCCGATCTGCGTCCCTTCGCGCGCGAGCCTCGCGACCGGCGACTATGTCCACCGCATCGGTCACTGGGACAGTGCCGCCGCCTATGACGGCCGGATCCGGTCCTGGCACCACCGGGTGCGCGGGGCCGGCCACGACATGGTGTCGATCGGCAAGCTCCACTACCGGAGCCCGGATGACGACTGCGGCTTCACCGAGGCACACCTCCCCATGCACGTCGTGGACGGCATCGGCGACACGCACGGGCTGCTCCGGCGGGAGCGGCGGGTGCGCGACGTGGCGCGCGAGCTGGCCGAGGAGGCGGGCCGCGGGATGTCCGTCTACACCCGCTACGACACGGAAGTGGCCGACGCCACCGTCCACTGGATCCGCGAACGTGCGAAGCGGCGGGGCGACAGCAGGCCGTGGGTGCTGTTCTCGTCGATGGTGTCGCCCCACTACCCGCTGATCGCCCCGGACGACTTCTACGACCTCTACGCCGACGTCGACCTTCCGCGGCCGCAGCTCCACGACCCGGCCGATCGGCCGAATCACCCGGCAATCGACCACTACCGCGCGACCTGGAACTACGACGACCACTTCGACGAGGAATGCCTCCGGGTCGGGACCCAGGCCTACTACGGACTCTGCTCCTTCCTCGACTTCCAGATCGGCCGGATCCTCGCTGCCCTCAGGGAGGGTGGGTTCGCCGACGACACGCTCGTCATCTACACCTCCGACCATGGCGAGAACCTCGGCAACCGGGGCCTGTGGGGGAAGTGCGTCATGTACGAGGAGTCGAGCGGCGTCCCGCTGCTGCTCGCGGGGCCGGGGGTAGCCGCCGGAACGCGGTGCGTCGCCCCGGTCTCCCTCGTGGACATCTACCCCACGGTGGTCGAGTTCGCGTGCGGGGGGCTCGACGCGCGCGAGCGGGCGCTCCCCGGCGAGAGCCTCGTCGCCCTCGCCCGCGAGCCGCCGAAGGTCCGCGTCGTCTTCAGCGAGATGCACGACGACGGCTCGATGACCGGCACCTACATGGTGCGCCGGGGCGACTGGAAGCTCGTCCACTACGTGGGCTATCCACCCGAGCTCTTCAACCTCGCGGCCGACCCGTTCGAGGAGCGCAACCTCGCCGGCCGGCCGGAGACGGCCGAGATCCAGCGCCGCCTGTACGACGAGCTGCACCGCATCGTGGACCCCGATGCGGCAAACCGGCGCGCCTTCGCCGATCAGCAGGCCCGGATCGAGCGCCTCGGCGGGGTCGAGGCGATCCTCGCCCGCCCCGACTTCAACTTCACCCCGATCCCCGCCGCCTGACCGCACCGCCATCGGCGGCCCGGCCAGCCTCTCCTCGGAGGAGGGCCGTCATCCCCGGCCCGGACGCAAGAGCGCCGGTGAAGGCGGGGCCGCGAGGCGTCAGCGGGTGCGGATGCGGCCGTCCATCTCGGGCGCGATCGTTCCCTTCGCCTCGACGTAGTCCATGACCATCGTGGCCATCAGGGTCGCTCCGGCGGCGTCGATCAACTGTCGGCCGTTCCCTAGCACGGCGTAGCCGTCGCCGCCGCCCGCCAGGTAATCGTTGGTGGCGACGGTGTAGACCTTCGCCGGATCGAGGGGCGCTCCGCCCACTTCCACCTCCATCACCCGGCTGCCGGCGGGCGCCCCCGGGTCGTACACCAGGCGAAGACCTGCGACCTGCGGGAAGCGGCCCGCCCGGTCCTCGACCCGCGACACCCCGTTCTCGAGCGCAGCGAGGAGGTCGGCTCCGGAAAGCTCCATCAGGACCACCGTGTTGCCGAAGGGAAGCTCGGTCAGGACGTCCTTGCGGGTGAGCTCGGCGCCCGCCGGGTAAGTGCGATCGCCCCGGATGCCGCCCCCATTGGTGAGACCGACCTCCGCCCCGACGCCCCGGCGCATCGCTTCGGCGACGAGGTTGCCGAAGTTGGTCTCCCGGCTCCGGACACGCGAGCGGCGGGTGTCGAGCTCTACCGCCGCGTTGCCGATGACAACGTTCAACTCCTCGTCGAGCGTGGCGTTCAGCCGATCGACGAGAGGCTGGACGTCGGGGTCCGGCGCCACTCCGGCGGTGGTGACGAGGCGCCACTCGGGGAGCACCGAGAGCCGCTTCTTTCCCCGCCGCTCCACCCATTCCAGGTGCAGGTCCACGATCCCGAGGTAGTGCGCGTCGTGGCCCGCCTGCAGGATCGCCGTGCCGCTCCTTCTGAAGGCGATGGGGAGATGGTCGTGGCCCCCGAGGATGAGGTGGATCCCCGGGACGTTGTCCGCGAGCTCCCACTCGTCGATGAGGTCGAGATGGGTCAGGGCGACGATGACGTCCGCGCCCTCGGCCTCAAGAGCCGTGACCGCGTTGCGGGCCGTCTCGAGGATCGGCGCAAACACGATCTCCTCGCCGGGCGAGGAAAGGATGTCCGTCTCCGGCGTGACCAACCCGAAGAAGCCGATCCGGAACCCGCCCCGCTCGACGATGCGGCTTGCGACGAGGCCGTCCGCGATCCGGCCGTCCCGGACGAGCACGTTGGTGCCGAGCCAGGGAAACGCGGAGGCGGCGAAGTTCCGGGCCGCCGCCTCGGGACCGAAGTCGTACTCGTGGTTGCCCGCCACCGCGATGTCGACGCCGATGGCGTTCATCATCTCCACCATGTGCGCGCCCTCGGTGAGGGCCGACATCAGCGATGGCGAGAAGAGGTCCCCGCCGAAAGTCGTGATCGTGTGGGGCGAGGCCGCCCGCTCCCGTTCGAGGAGCGTCATCAGCGGAGCGACCCCTCCAATCCCGCGCTTCGACTCGTACTCCGACACGTCGTTGACGTGGAGGAAGGTGATCGTCGTCGGCTCGGCCCACGCCGCTACCGACGTTGCCACGAGCACGCCGGCGAGAACGCGCACAAGCACGATGCGCAGGGTAGTGATGGCGAGACCCCGGGCCGGTGTCGGGCTCCCCTTTCGCCGCGGGCGCCGTTCTATCCGCACTCGATGAAGAACAGGGCCCAGGGCCACTGGTCCGCTTCCTCGTCGGTGGCGGGCCGCTCCCCCGGCGGATCGAAGACGAGCCAGAGCGGGCCCCGTTCACCAATCCCGAGGGGACGGCCCTCGGCCCGCGTCGCCACCACCCACTCGTGCGCCTCGAGATCCTCCCGCGAGATCTCGGTGTCGAATCCGTCGAGGGCCAAGGTGGCGAGCGGAGCGCCGGGGCACCCCGCCATTTCCAGCACGTCGGCAAGACGGGGACCGGAGACGGTCATCGGGCCGCCCCACCCGGCGTGCTCGATTCGCAGCGCGACTGTCCCGAGGCCCTTCAGCATCGCCCGGTCGAACGCGAACGCCCGATCGAAGGTGCGCTTGTGATACCGGAAGATGACGTCGAGCCTGTCGCGGTACGCGGGTCGGTTGGTGTTCGCGACCTTGCCCGCGATGGTGAGGACGACGGGCCCGGCCGGTGCCTCGCTCTCGGCAGCGGACGGAGACCCGGCGATGACCAGGGCGAAGATGGCGACGGCGAAACTTGCGACGGCCCTCATGAAGCCTTCCTCCGAGGGTATCGAGCCGGACCGTGTGGCGGACGCTCCCTCGCGGCGGTGCCGGGCGGGAAACGGGACACGCCGGACCCGCCCGCTCCCGGCGACGGGACTGTCCTGCCGCCGAGCGGCGACTTGCCCGTCAGTCCTTGAGCTTGACGGTGACCTCGACCTCGACGGTGATGCCGTTGGGGAGCGAGCCCATGCCGACCGCGGAGCGGGCGCCGTGTCCCGCCTCTTCGCCGAACACCTCCACCATGAGGTCCGCGAACCCGTTGATGACCCGGGGATGCCCACCGAAGTCGGGGTCGGCGTTGACCATGCCTAGCGTGCGGACCACGCACTCGATGCGGTCGAGCGATCCGAGGGCCTTGCGAAGCTGGGCGAGGGCCTGGAGACCGCAGAAACGCGCCGCCTCCACCGCCTCCTCCACCGTCCGCTCGCTCGGCACCTTGCCGATGACCGCGCCGTTCCCGTCCGGCCGGCTCGGGCCCTGACCGGAGACGTGGGCATATCCATCCACGATCCGCACCGGAATGTAGGTGCCGAGCGGGGTGCCGGCCTCCGGCAGATCGATTCCGAGCTCCGCGAGTCGGGCTTCTGCACTCATGATTCTTCTCCGTCTGTGATTGCGTACAAGGCTCAGGTTGCGGCCGCGGGCGTACTTCTGACCGTCGCCCTCCGGGGAGTGAAAACGGGGTCGGGGTGAGTTTTCGAGCACGGGAGTGCGAACCTGTCGCGGCATGCGAAAACTCACCCCGACCCCGTTTTCACCGTGGGAGGTACGGCTCGGCCCCTCATGGGGAGTCAGCGGCCCTTGAAGACCGGGGTGCGCTTCTCGACGAAGGCGCGGGCGGCCTCCTTGTGGTCCTCGGTGAGGCCGGAGCGGGTGTGCCCCCACGCCTCGAGGTCCAGGCAGTCGGCGAGCGGGCGGCTCTCCGCCGCGTTCAAGTTGCGCTTCATGTAGCGAAGGGCGATGGAGGGGCCGGCCGCGATCCGCTCCGCGGTCTTCTGCACCTCCGCGTCGAAGTCCTCGTCCGGGAA
Source organism: Gammaproteobacteria bacterium (assembly GCA_022822245.1). Next base: position 323 of record JAJECB010000306.1, on the reverse strand, counting down.
CACCCGGTTGGCGATCCCGAGGGCGAGCGCCTCGTCCGCGCCCACCATGTCGGAGAGGTAGTAGAGCTCGCGCGCCTTCGCACTCCCGACGAGCTGGGTGAGGAACCACGACCCTCCGAAGTCGCCGGAGTAGCCGACCCGGGCGAACGCGGTCACGAATCGGGCGGAGGCGGCCGCGAGGCGAAGGTCGCAGGAGAGGGCGATCGAGAGCCCCGCTCCCGCCGCCGCGCCCCGCACCGCCGCGATCGTCGGCTTCGGTGACTCGTGGAGGAGGCGTGCGATCTCCATCCGGTCTCGGAGCGACTGTGCCCGCTCCTCGAGGG
>JAJECB010000049.1 GCA_022822245.1 Gammaproteobacteria bacterium | reverse complement strand
CGCACGGGCAGCGCCGAGGCGAACAGCCGCTGGCAGGCGGAGGCGGCGTACGGCTTCCCGGCCTTCTCGGGCCGCTTCACCGGCAGCCCGCATGTCGGGCTGGGCTTGGCCACGGGCGCGCGCGACTACAGCATAGGCTGGCGGCTCTCGCCGGCGGCCAATGACAACGTCGCCGACGTCTCCTTCGGCCTCAAGGCCACGCGCCGGGAGAGCGACACGGCGGCGCCGGAGCATACGGTCGGGTTCCAGGTCAACGCGCGCTGGTGAGCGTCAGGCCACCAACTCCGGCGTGGATAGCCGATGAAGGTCCGGAGCAAGGAGAGCGAACCGCCCTCGACGCGAGCCGTGCGGGGGATGGCGCGAGGCATCATGCGCCGCTGGATCCCCAGGGCGGCGAGCACTTGCCGATGGCGGGCGGGACCTGGCGCCCCGCGCCCCACCGCAGGAGCGAGGGTAGGTCATGCGGTCCGCGGCGGAAACGTGGCGCATGGCTCATGCCCGGTGACGCCTGACGGCTCGGCTGCTAGAGTGGCCGAGGATGTCGCGGTCGGCTGCGGGAGCGTTCACCGCGGTTCGTTCCTTGAGGCCCGGGCCGGTGGGGGCTGGATTCGGAAGCGGGTGCTGGCGGGTACGGCGCTATCCCCACCGTCGCGAGCAGCCTGACGTTGGAATGAATCTGCTTACAGTACGCTTACACCGGCCTGGTCGTGGCTTGCGCGTTCCGGGCCGGGGTCATGCCACAATACATTGAAAAGAAATCATATTCTCCCGTTACCGAAGGCAGATTTCGAATAGGGGTAGACATAGGCGGCACGTTTTCCGACTTTGCCGTCGTCGACGAGTCCGACGGCACCATCCGGGTCGAGAAGACCCTCACCTCCGCGCACGCGCCCGAGGAGTCGGTCATGCGCGGCATCGGCGACCTCACCGCCGCGATCCCCGACCTCCTCGCCCGGACCGGGGAGGTGATCCACGCGACCACCCTCGTCACCAACGTCATCCTCGAACGCAAGGGCGCGAAGACCGGCCTCATCGCGACCGAGGGCTTCCGCGACATCCTCGAGCTCGCCCGGGAGGTCCGCTACGACATCTACGACATGTTCATCCGCCTGCCCGAGCCGATGGTCCCCCGCCGGCTGCGGCTCGGCATCCCCGAACGGGTGCTCGCGGACGGCACGGTGCTCGTTCCCCTCGACGAGACGGCCGTGCGCCGGGCGGCGGCGGTCTTCCGCGACGAGGGGGTCGGGGCGGTCGCGGTCGCGTTCCTCCACTCCTACCGCAACGGCACCCACGAGCGGCGCGTGGCGGAGATCCTCCGCGAGGAGCTGCCGGACGCGCACGTGTCGCTGTCGCATGAGGTTCACCCCGAGCCCAAGGAGTACGAACGCACGTCGACCACGGTCCTCGATGCCTACGTCAAGGCGGTCGCGGAGGGGTACCTCGAACGGCTCGCGAAGGGCCTCGCCGAGCGCGGCTACCGGGAGCGGCTCTTCGTCATGCTGTCGAACGGCGGCACCGCGACGGTCGAGGCGGCGAAGCGGGTGCCGGTCCAGATCGTCGAGTCGGGACCGGCCGCGGGGGTCGAGGCGGCCGCGTACTTCGGGCGCCTCTCGGGAATCGACAACCTGCTGTCCTTCGACATGGGGGGCACCACCGCGAAGCTGTGCATCATCGAGAACGGCCGGGCCGCCCGGACCCGGACCTACGAGGTGGACCGGGTGCACCGGTTCAAGGCGGGGAGCGGCCTCCCCGCCGCGGTGCCGGTCTACGACCTCCTCGAGATCGGCGCGGGCGGGGGCAGCATCGCCCGGGTCGACGACCTCGGCCTCATTCAGGTCGGGCCCGACAGCGCGGGCTCCGCGCCGGGGCCCGCGTGCTACGGCCTCGGGGGCACGGCGCCGACGGTGACGGATGCGGACCTGGTGCTCGGCTACCTCAACCCCGACTACTTCCTCGGCGGTCGCATGCGGCTCGACCGGGGCGCGGCGGAGCGTGCCGTCGAGGGGCATCTCGCCGGCGAGACCGGACTCACGACCCTCGAGGCGGCGGCCGGGGTCCACGAGCTCGTCAACGAGAACATGGCCTCGGCGGCGCAAGTCTACGTCGCCGAGAAGGGCAAGGCCCCGCCCGAGCTTTCGCTGGTCGCCTTCGGCGGAGCCGGGCCGGTGCACGCGGCGGGGCTCGCCCGCAAGCTCGGCTGCCCGCGTCTCGTCGTCCCGCCCCACTCGGGCGTCATGTCGTCGCTGGGGCTCCTCGCCGCGCCGGTCGCGTTCGAGCGCAGCCGCGCCATCCGGCGGATCCTCCGGGCGGTCGACCTCGACGCGGTCGAGGCCGGGTTCCGCGCACGCGAGGCCGAGGCCGGGGAGCTGATGCCGGACGGGGTCGCCCCCATCGTGCGGCGCAGCGTCGACCTCCGCTACTCGGGCCAGGACTACCCGCTCGAGATCGACGTCGCGGGACCGTGCGACGCCCCGGCGACCAGGGCCGACTGGGAGGCGCGCTTCGTGGCGGCCTATCATGCCCTCTATGGCAAGGTCGACGACGACAACCCCGTCGAGCTCGCGAGCATCCGGGTGCACGTGAGCCAGCCCCCGCCGGCGCTCGAGATCGCCCGGCCGGCGGCCGCGGCGGACGCGCCGCCCAAGGCGATGCGCGACGTCCATGTCGCGGGCGGGGCCGGTATGGAGCGGGTGCCGGTGTTCGAGCGCGCCGAGCTTCGCATCGGGCAGGAGATCACCGGCCCCGCGGTCATCGAGGAGCGGGAGTCGACGACCGTCATCGGCCCGGGCGACCGACTTCGCGTGGACCCCCTCGGGTGCCTCGTGGTGGACCTCGTCATCCACCGGCCCGCCGCGGCCGCCGGCGATGCCGACGAGATGCCGGTCGAGGCGACCTTCGGGCGAGGGTGAGCGCGATGCAGCTCGACCCGGTCACCATCCAGATCCTGTGGAACCGCCTCATCACGATCGTCGACGAGGCGGCGACCGGGCTCATGCGCACCGCCTACACCCCGTCGGTGAAGGAGTATCACGACTTCTGCTGCGCTCTCTTCGACGCGAACGCGCGGATGCTGTCCCACTCGACGGTCACCACCGCGGGGTTCCTCGGCATCGTCCCCGAGGTGCTGCGCAACTTCATCACGAAACACCCCCCGGACACCCTCCGGCCGGGCGACGCCATCATCACCAATGACCCCTGGATTGCGAGCGGCCACCTCATCGACATCTCGATCGCGGCCCCCATCTTCCATCGCGACCGGATCGTCGGCTACACCCTGTGCATCGTCCATCACCTCGACATGGGGGACGGATGTCCACGCTCGAGTCGAAGGACATGTACGAGGAGGGGCTGAAGATCCCCATCCTCAAGCTCTTCGACGAGGGGCGGCTGAACGAGACCGTGTTCGACTTCATGCGGGCGAACATCCGGGTGCCGGAGAAGGTGCTGGGCGACGTCCGCGCCCAGCTCGTCGCCAACAACGTGTGCAGCCGCAGCCTCAAGGCGCTGCTCGAGGAATATCGGCTCGACGGCCTCGAGACGCTGGGAGCCGAGGTCATCGAGCGCACCGAATCGAGCCTGCGGCGGAAGATCGCGGCGCTCCCCGACGGGTCGTACCGCAACGTGGCGGTGCTGCCGAAGATACCGGGCTGCGACGACGACGTGGTGGTGAAGATCGAGGTCACGGTGGACGGCGACGAGGTCACCGTCGACTACTCGGGCTCGTCGGGCGAGGTCGGGGCGGCGATCAACTGCTCGTACAACATGACGCGTTCCTACACCGCCTACCCCATCAAGCTCGCCCTCGATCCGCACGTGCCGAACAACGACGGCGGCCTCCGACCCATCAAGGTGATTGCGCCGGAGGGGACCGTCGTCAACTCGCGTCCGCCGGCCGCCACCTGGGGGCGGACGATGATCTCGCACCTCTTTCCCGAGATCGTCTTCGCGACGATGGAGAACATCATGCCGGAGTCGATCCTCGCCTCGAACGGCGGCTCCCCGGCGAACGAGGTCTACCTGCACGGCCGCCACCGCGACGGGCGCTCGTTCCTCGCGATCGCCCAGCACAGCGGCGGCTTC
>JAJECB010000107.1 GCA_022822245.1 Gammaproteobacteria bacterium | reverse complement strand
CCCTCGCCATCGACGACGATGCGGCGGCGGGAAACGCCCGGATCGACGCGTACCTCGAGCGGTACTACGGCGCTCCGTCGTCGGTCCTGCGCAAGTGGCAGGCCTGCTTCGCCGGCTCCGAGAAAGCGATCGCGGACTGGCTCGCCGGCTACGCGGCAGCGGGCGCGGGCCATATCGTGCTCCGGTTCGTCGGAGACCACCATGCCCTCCTCGAGACAGTGGCCCGCATCCGCCCCGATATCGGCCGGTAGACCCCCGGGATTCTCCGATTCAGACCGGAGCGGCACCACGGACCGCGGTCCCGCTACCCGAACACGAACGGCAGGGTCCGAGTTCGAGCCCGACCTCCGAGCGAGACTCCGGGTGGAGGCGGGCGAACGCATTCCCGGTTCGATGCGACACGCACCGGCCCTTGACAACGCTCAATCGAGCCGTGGAGAGAGTTCCGATATCGAACCCGGCCAAGGTGAAACAATACTCGAATGAAATGAAATATTATTTCAGCTTGAAGAACGCCTGAAGAGGTTTCCCGGAAACGCGCTGGACGACGGAACTCCGATACCCGACGCCCGCATCCGGTTTTCCTGTGGGGCATGAAGATAAAGCAGCATTGGAATGAAATGAAATATTGTTTCAACTTGAAGAACGCCTGAAGAGGTTTCCCGGAAACGCGCCGGACGGCGGAACTCCGATACCCGACACCCGCATCCGGTTTTCCTGCCCGGCGTGAAGGAAGTTGGTATCGGCAATGGCTCGCAGTCTCGCCAACGGCGACCTCAAGCGACAGGAATTCGATTGAATTCGAAGCGGTTTTTCCGATTCGGGGTCAAGTGCCGGGGAAAACGGTAGCGGGAAGGCAGGCCGGATGAGAAGGCCTCTCGAATCAGTCACAGGTCTCGTTGACAGGTCCGTAGTGGATAGTTATTGTTGAGACCGGATATACGAAATCTTGAAGCGCGTCCGCGAGCCTGCGGGCGAGCATCGCGTTGTCGGCGGTGTCTGCCCGGGCCCGGTTTCCGCGCCAACCAGGAGATAGTCGATTGACTGCCGCGGTCCTGGACGCCTTCACTCGCTTCTTCGACTTCCTCTGGCAGTCGTTTCTGCTCCTGGCCCCCATGCTGCTGCTCGGGCTCTTCCTCGGGGGCCTGATTCACGTCTTCATCTCCCGCGAGGCGATCCTTCGCTGGCTTCGCCATGACAGTCTCAAGTCGGTCTCCACCAGCGCGGCCATCGGCGTGCCGGTGCCGCTGTGCAGTTGCTCGGTGGTGCCGGTGGTCGCGGAGATGCGCAGGAAGGGAGCTTCCCGCTCTTCCTGCATGTCGTTCCTGATCACTGCCCCCGAGACCGGGGCGGACTCGATCCTGGTCACGAACGCGTTCTTCGGATTCGCGGCGGCGGTGATCCGCCCCGTGATCAGCTTCATCACCGCGGTCGTCGCCGGAATCTTCTGCATCGGCCTCATCCGGGACGACCGGGACGAAGCCGCCGCCAGAACCACGGACCACAAGCACGACCACGACCACGACCATGGGCACGAGCACGGCCACGACCATGGGCATGGGCACGAACATGATCACGACCACGGCGTCCACCGGCCCCTCGTTCCGGGCGAGGAAGACTGCTACATCAGCCCCTCGGAGATGAAGGAGGCTTCCGTCCGCTGGTTGAAGGGGTTCGTCGTGGCCGTCAGCCGATGGAAATCCGCGTCCTGGATCAAGCCGGACTTCTATCGTGCCGAGATGCTGGCCGGCGGGGAAGCCGCCGGGACCGACGTCGTTGAAGCGCCCGCGGAACGCGGGCTGCCGAGCTTCAGGACGATCGTCAGCCACATCTTCCGCTACGGATTCGTCGAGATAGCGGACGACATCCTGTTCGCGCTGCTCGTCGGAATCGCCCTCGGAGGGGTGCTCTACCTGGTGATTCCGAGCGACATGATGGCGAACGAGTACGCCCGCTGGGTGTCCTATCCGGTGATGGTGCTCGTCGGTGTTCCCCTCTACATCTGTGCATCCGCGAGCACGCCGATTGCCGCCGCGCTGGTCGCCAAGGGCTTCAGCCCCGGGGCGGGGCTCATCTTTCTCATGACCGGCCCGGCGACCAACACCGGCACCATCGCCATCATCATGAATCAGTTCGGGGTGCGCTTCGCGTCCATCTACGTCGGCGTGGTAATTGTGGTCACCGTCATCCTGGGCATCCTGGTCGACGTCCTGATCCTCGCCACCGGCTACTCGGTGACCGTGAACCTGCAGGCCTCGGAGTCGCCGACCCTTCTGTTCCTGCAGTGGACAGGCGCCCTCCTCCTCCTCGCGCTCATCATCTGGCGGTTCCGCGCCGGCGCGCTCAAGAGCGGGTGGGACGACATGATCCTCAACGTGCGCCCCGTCTTCCGGCGCTGGGGAGCGGGATGGGAGCGCATGACCCGGCGCCTCACCGCCCGCGAAGCCGCCCCGCCGCCGCGCTCCGCTCTCTCCTTCCTGCGGTTTCTGAGCCCGGCCACACCGGCGGGAATCATCCTCTACGCCGCGCTCGTCGCTCTCTTTCTCGCATCCGGCTTCACCACCATCCCTCCGGACTCGGTCGGCTACGGCCGCCTGTTCGGCCAGGTCTGGTGGAGGGACCTGCCGCCGGGGCTGCACTACCTCGCTCCCCGCCCCTTCGTTCAGGTCGACAAATGGCCGGTTCGGGAGGTGAAGTCCGTCCTCGCGCCGTACGAGCACGTGTCCGGTGACCTGAACCTGCTCACCGTCGAGGTCAACGTGCAGTATCGGGTGAAGGACCCCTACGTCTACCACTACCGGGTGTCGAACGCGCCTCGCATCATCGAGGACGGGATCCGGGACCACGTCCGCACCTTCATCTCCGCGAGAGGTCTGGAGCGTCTCCTCAACGTGCATCGCGCCGAACTGGAAGATGACCTTCGCAGCATGTTCGAAACTGCCGACGGCGGAGCGATCCCGGCGCTTCGCAGCGTCGATCTGGTGAAGGTGAACCTGCTCGCGGTCAGCCCGGCGCCCGAAACGATGAGCGCCTTCCGGGAAGTCTCGAGCGCGCAGGAGGACCGGGAGCGAATCATCGTCAACGCGCAACGGTTCCTGGTCTCGCTGATTCCCC
>JAJECB010000079.1 GCA_022822245.1 Gammaproteobacteria bacterium | reverse complement strand
TTTCCCTGCCGGACGTGGCGGGGCGGGCCTGGCCCGAACCGGGGGACGCGCCGCTCCCGGATCTCGACGCGTGGCTCGAAGCGCTCGCGGCGAGCCCGGTGGTGGCCGGCGCGGGGGTGGAGGAGCGCCGGCCGCTCGTTCTCGACGCTCACGGCCGGCTCTACCTGGAACGCTTCTGGGCCGCGGAGCGCGAGACCGCGGCCGGGGTCCTCGCCCTCGCGAGCGCGGTCGTGCCCGAGCCGGCCGGTCTCGAAGGCGCGCTCCATCGGCTCCTCCCCGAGTCCGCCTTCCCGGACGCCCGGCCGCGCGCGGCGGCCCGCGCCGCGCTTCGCCATCGCCTCTGCGTCGTGTCGGGCGGGCCCGGCACCGGCAAGACCACGACAGTGGCCGCCGTCGTCGCGCTCTTCGTCGAGCTCGGCCTCGCGGACCCTCTCCGGATCGCGCTCGCCGCCCCGACCGGAAAGGCGGCGGCCCGTCTCCAGGAGGCGGTGCAGCGGGAGATGCGGGAGGAGCGCGCGGGGCGCGCGGCGCTGGTGGAGGAAGTTCCACGGATGGAGGGCTTCGCGGCGGAGGCGAGCACGGTGCACCGTCTCCTCGCCCGCGCGCGGGGCGGACCGCTTCCGGTCGACGCCCTCATCCTCGACGAGGCGTCGATGGTGGACCTCACCCTCATGGCCCGGGTGCTCGCCGCCCTCCCCGATGGTGCCCGTCTCGTGCTGCTCGGGGACGCTTCGCAGCTCGCCTCCGTCCAGCCGGGTGCGGTGTTCGCGGATCTGTGCCGTGCGGGGCGCGGGGCGGCGCCGCTCGCGTCGTGCGTGACCGAGCTCGTGCACAACTGGCGTTTCCGCGAGGCGGGCGGAATCGGGCAGGTCGCGGCGGCTACGGTGGCCGGGGACGCCGTCGCCGTCCTCGCGGCTCTCCGGGAGGTATCCGGAGACGCCGCCGGCACCGCCGAGCTTCGCTCCCTCGCGGACCCTGCCGCGTTCGAACGGCTCGCGACGAGGCTCGCGGACGAGCGCTTCGCGCCGGCCGTCGAGGAGGCCCGGCGCGGGGGATATCCGGAATCCGGCGCGGGCCGCGCCCAGCCGTTCCGGGTGCTCTGCGCGCATCGGGTCGGTCCGTTCGGCGCCGAGCGCTTCAACCGGCTGGTGGAACGGCGGCTCCGCGCGCGCGGACTCGCTCCGGCGCACGATGCGTTCTATCCGGGACGGCCGATCCTCGTGACCCGCAATGACACGAGGACCGGCCTCTCGAACGGGGACACAGGTGTCGTCGTGCGCGACGCGGGCGGTACCGCCCGGGTATGGTTCCCGGAGCTGCGGGGCGAGGGCGGCGGGCCGCGCCTCGTCTCCCCGGCCCGCCTCCCGCCCCACGAGAGCTTCTTCGCCCTCACCGTGCACCGGGCGCAGGGCTCGGAGTACGACGAGGTGGCGGTGGTGCTCGGGCCGGCAGACTCCCGGGTCGCGACCCGCGAGCTCCTCTATACCGCCGTCACCCGCGCCCGCCGGCGGGTCGTCGTCCACGGCTCCGAGGAGAGCGTCGCCGCCGCCGTGGAGCGCGTGACGGAGCGCTCCTCCGGCCTCCACGACGCCCTCATCTCCACCGACACCGCCCTGCCCGCTCCCCCGGGAAGTCGGCGACCCCAACCCGAGCCTCGCGCGTAACCAGGAAGCAGGGTCATTGCACGAAAATTCGGCCTCCGGCCTGCCGGATCAATCGAAATCCGCGCACCCATCGCAGCGTGAGCTCGCCGTGAACCACGAAGTTGCAAAGCTAGGAATCGCGCCTGCGAGTGCGGTACTGTCACTCGACACCAGCTTCCCGTTTTCCGACCGGAGGAGGACACGATGGCCAAGTTCGTCATGCTCGGCAACTACAACCAGGCGTCAATGGAGGGCATCAGCGCCTCGCGCACCGACCGGGTCGAGGAGGTGATCCGTGGCCATGGCGGGGACACGATCGGCATCTACGCCCTGCTCGGCGCGTTCGACCTCGTGCTCATCGTCGAGCTGTCGGACATCGAGACCGCGATGCAGGTCTCGCTCGAGCTCACGCGCCTGACCGGCATCGGGTTCCAGACCTCGCCCGCGGTCGATGTGGCGGCGTTCGACGCGCTTGCCTCGGGGTAGGCCCGCGCCCCGCCGTCGGCGAGACACGGGGCACCGCCACGGCATCCGCCCGCTACGCGCGTTCGCCGGAGTGTAGAGCGCTCGCGGGGCGGTTCGAGTTCGCCGCCAGGGCGCGGTAGACTCGCCGCAAACCACCGGGAGAGAGCCATGGCCAGGGTGCTGACCGCCGCGGCCGTCGACCGGCTCCGCCGCGACGGCTTCCATTTCCCGATCCCCTGCATCTCGAAGACCGAGGCGGCCGACTGCCGGCGCCAGCTTGAAGCCTTCGAGGCCGCGAACGGCGGGGCGCTCGCCGGCGCCCATCGCTTCAAGACCCATCTCCTCTTCAGGTGGCTCGCGGACCTCGTCCGCGCGCCGCAGGTCCTCGACGCGGTCGAGGACCTCATCGGCCCGGACATCCTGTGCTGGACCACGCACTGGTTCATCAAGGAGCCGTGGAGCCCCCAGTACGTCTCCTGGCACCAGGACAGCAACTACTGGGGCCTCGACACGAAGGACCTCGTCAGCGTGTGGGTGGCCCTGTCCCCCGCGACCGTCGAGAGCGGGTGCATGCGCCTGCTGCCCGGGAGCCACCTCGAGCCGCCGATGCCGCACGTCGACACCTACGCCGAGGACAACATGCTGACCCGGGGCCAGACGATCCTCGATGTCGACGAGAACCGCGCGGTCGACGTCGAGCTCGAGACCGGCGACGCCGCCCTCTTCGATTACAAGATCGCACGTGCCTCCCATCCCAACCGGAGCGACGACCGGCGCATTGCCGTCGTGCTGCGCTACATGCCGCCGAGCGCGCGGCAGACCCTCGCGGACTGGGACAGCGCGGCCCTCGTCCGCGGGGAGGACCGGTACGGCCACTTCGAGCACGAGCCGGTACCGGCCCGCGACCTCGACCCGGTCGCGATCGCCTTCCACCGCAAGGCGGAAGAGCGGCAGCGCCAGATCTACTTCCGGGGCACCGCCTGGCAGGACACCCGAGTGTCCCCCGAAGGGGTCACCGCACCGTACTGACGGGCCCAGCCGGCGCCGCGGGCGGCGCCCGGACTGGACCGGTCGGCCGGCCGGGGGGAGGCGGCCGCGCGCGAAAGAAGGGGAAGGCGGTGGCGCATTCTTCGATTGGAGCCCGGCTGACGGCGCCGTTGCTCGCCGCCGCGGCGCTCGCTCTCTTCGCGGGGGGCGCGGCGCAGGGAACGGACGATCCCCTGAGCGAAACGCTGGTGCCCCGGCCGGGGCTTTCTCCCGGCGAGGTGGTCCGGATTCAGATCGAGGCCCTCCGGCACAACGACGAGCAGGACCGCGGCATCGAGGTCGCGTTCCGTTTCGCGTCCCCGGCCAACCGGGAGACCACCGGTCCCCTCCCGCGTTTCATACGGATGCTCAGGCAGGGTCCGTACGCGCTCATGCTGGACTTCCGCGAGGCGAGCTACGGAACGGTGGAGGTGCGGGAGGAGGTGGCCCGCCAGCGGGTGACCCTGACCGGCGCGCGTTCCCGGGTCTCGTACTGGTTCTATCTTTCCCGGCAGTCGAAGGCTCCCTTTGCCGGCTGCTGGATGACCGACGCGGTGTTCGTCGAGCGGGTCCCGGGCCGGACCGCGTAGCGCTCCGCCGGGTCGCGGCACCGGGTATTCTTTGGTCTGTCTGGTGTGTCGGCATTCCGGGACCGGTGGAGCATCGAAACGAATCGTTCCGTCATCGTCGGGAAATTCTTCGCCGGCTTCGGCCAATCTCGTTGCGCGTGCCGCCTGCCTGCCGCGAACGGGCTGCCGTACGGGGTCGACCCGGGCGTGCCCCCACTTGACCCCGCGCAAGGCCGCGAACCGTCATGAAACTTCTTTGCGTCGGTGACATCCATCTCGGCCGGCAGCCCGCGCGCCTGCCCGCGGGGCTCCTTGACGAGATCAGGGCGAGCGAGCTCGGGCCGGCCGCCGCGTGGCGGCTCGCCGTCGACTTCGCCCTCGCCGACGAGGTCGACGCGGTGCTGCTCGCGGGCGACGTCGTCGAGCAGGAGGATGACTTCTACGAGGCCTACGGCGATCTGCGCCGCGGGGTCGACCGGCTGGCCGCGGCCGGGGTCCCGGTGCTCGCGGTGAGCGGGAACCACGACGTCCAGGTCCTCCCCCGCCTCGCCGACGCGGTTCCCGGCTTCCGGTTGCTCGGGCGGGGCGGCGCGTGGGAGGTTCGGGACGTCGCCGGGCGCGACGGCCGGCGTGTGCAGGTGCTCGGCTGGTCCTTCCCCGAGCCCCGGGTCTCGACGAGCCCGCTCGTCGCCCACGAGCTTCCCGCGATCGATTCGGGCTCGGCGCCCGTCGTCGGCCTCCTTCACTGCGACCGGGACGCGGCCGGGAGTCCGTACGCCCCGGTTCGCTCCGCGGAGCTCGAGGGCGCGCCGGTCGATGCGTGGCTGCTCGGCCACGTGCACAAGCCGGACGCGCTGGTTGCGCCGCGGCCGATCGGATACCTGGGGTCCCTCACCGGTCTCGATCCGGGGGAGCCCGGCCCGCGCGGGCCGTGGCTGCTCGTGATCGGAGACTCCGAACTCGAGATCGAACAGTTGCCGCTCGCGCCCCTCCGGTGGGAGGAGGTCGAGGTCGCGCTCGACGGGCTCGAGTCGGCGGAGGACGTCCACACGTTCGCAGTCTCCGCCCTCGACGCGCTCCACGAGCGCCTCGCCGCGGAGCGCTTCCGCCCTCGCGCGGTCGGTTGCCGTCTCCGGTTCACCGGCCGTACCGCGCACCGGCGAGAGGCGGTGCGATCCCTCGCGGCCGGCGACCCCCTCCGGGTTCTCCACCCGCGCGACGACATCCTCTACTTCGTGCACGACTGGCGGTTCGAGGCGGGGCCGGCGCTCGACCTCGACGAGCTCGCCCGGGGTGCCGATCCGCCGGCCCTCCTCGCGCGCAAGGTCCTCCTTCTGCGCAGGTCCACCGAGGACCCCGATCGGCAGGCGCTCCTCGCCGGTGCCCGGCGGCGCCTCGAATCGCTGGGCGGCCGGCGCGCCTTCGCCGCGCACGGGCTCGCCCCCCCGACCGAGAAGGAAGCGGCGGAGCTGCTGGAGCGGGCCGCGCTCGGGGCGCTCGCCGAGCTCCTGGACCAGCGGGGGGGCCCGGCATGAGGCTTCGCCGGATCGCGATCCGCCGCCTGCCCGGGATCCCCCGTCCCGGCTTCGAGCTCGACGGGTTCGCGGCCGGGATCAACGTCGTCGTCGGACCCAATGCCTCCGGGAAGACGAGCATTCCGCGGGCCGTGCGGGCGGCCCTGTACGGAGGGGAGCTCGCTCGCGAGAGCGTCGATGTCGAGGCCGAGTTCGCGCTCGGGGGCGGGGGGGACGAGGACGAGGCAGACGGGAGGGAGGATGGAAAGGGGCCGAGGGAGGACCTCGTCCAGGCCACCCGCACCGGCGGCGCCCTCACCTGGACCCGGGACGGGCAGCGGATCGAGGCGCCGGCGCTCCCCGAGCATCGCTTCGTATCGTGCTACACCCTCCACATCGAGGACCTGCTGGCGGGCGATGCCGACACCGACGCCGACATCGCCCGGCGCCTGGTGCGGGAGATGGCCGGCGGGTACGACCTCGATGCCGCCCGCCGTGAATGCGGTTTTTCCGTCCCGCCCCGGGCGGGGCAGACGGAAGCGAGCGAGGTCTCGTCGGCGGAGTCGGATCTCCGGCGCCGGCAGGCCCGGTACCAGGACCTGCAACGCGACGAGGAACGGCTCGGTCCCCTGGAGCGCGAGCTCGAAGAGGCGCGGGAGGCGGAGCGCGAGGCGGCCCTCGCCGAGCAGGCGCTCCGGCTTCTCGAGAAGCGACGGGAGCGGTCCGGGCTCGAGCGGCGCATGGCGGCGCTTCCCCCGGGTCTGGAGCGCCTCTCCGGCGACGAGGCCGGGGCGCTGGAGCGCCTGGACGGCGAGCGGCGGCGAGCGGAGCAGGATCTCGCTCAGGCGGAGGCCGATCTCCGTGCGGCCGAACGCACCCTCGCCGCCACCGGGCTTGCCGGGAGCCCGCTCGACGAGGGCCGGGCCGCGGACATGCGGCCCCGGATCGCTCGGCTGGAGCTTCTCGAAGGCGAGCTCGTGCGGGTGCGGGACCGGGCCGAGGAGGAGGCCGCGGCCCGCGACCGGGCGGCTCGCGAGCTCGGCGGCAAGCCCGGCGAGGGCGTCCGGCTTGGTCCCGAGGCGGTCCATGCCGCGGATCAGGCGCTCGATGCGATCCGCCAGCTTGCGGCCGAGCTTCGCGAGCTCGACGCCGAGCTGAACCGCCTTGCCGATGTGCCGGAGACGGAGCCGAACCCAGAACGGGTCGAGGAGGCGAGGCGAGAGCTGCTGCACTGGCTCTCGGCGCCGGACGTGTCCGGTTCCCCGGCTTGGCGCACGGGGGCGTTGCTGGTGCTGGCGGCGACCGGCATGGCGGGGGCCGTTGCGGCAGGTCTCTTCTTCCATCCCGCCGCGTACGCGCTCCTCGCTCTCGCCGCCGCCGCGTTCGTTCACGTCTTCCTCCTCCTTCGCAGGGTCGGAGTCGGAGCCGGCCAGCGCCTCGAGGCGGAGCAACGATACCGCCGGAGCGGCTTCGAGCGGCCGGAGACCTGGGAGCGGGAGCAGGTCGCCGAACGGCTCCATGCGCTCGACCGCGAGCTCGGCGCCGCCCGCCAGCGGGAGGAGGACCTCCGCCGCCGCCGGGAGGCGAAACGCAGGCGTGAGGCCCTTCACGCTGCGCTGGACCGCGATCGCGGTCGGCTCGCGGAGATCGCGCGTCGGGTCAACTTCGACCCCGAGGCGCTCGATGCCTCGTTCGACCGCTGGCTGCGGCTGACCGGCGACTACGACCGCTCCGACCTCGCCCTCGGCGAGAGCCGGGCCCGGCTCGCGAGCCTCGAGCGCGAAGCCGGGTCCCTGCGGGCCGACATCGTCTCGTTCCTGGCCGCCCACGGGGAGGCCCCCCGGTCGGGAGTCGTGGACGGCGGGGCACTCGACCCCGAAGCGGCCGCGACCGGACCGCCTGTCGCCGATCCGTCCATCACCCAAGCGACCGGGATCGAAGCGACCGCGGGCGAGACGCCGGCCGCGGCCCCCCCCGGCCCCG
>JAJECB010000511.1 GCA_022822245.1 Gammaproteobacteria bacterium | reverse complement strand
GGTCTGGCCGGAGGCGAAGGCGCCGCGCTCCAGATCCACGACGATGCGGTCGAAGGTCTTGCCCTGGGACTTGTGGATGGTGACGGCCCACGCGAGGCGGAAGGGAAGCTGCGTGAAGTAGCCGATCGGCTCGCTGACGATGCGGCCCTCCTCCAGGGCGAACCGGACGAGATCCCAGGTATGGGGCCGGACCTCGACGAGGTCGTCGCCGTCCCGGAGCTGCACGAACAGGAAGTCTTCTCCTTCCTCGTCCTGCTCGAGAGACTCGACGGTGCCGATGCTCCCGTTGACCCAGCGCCCCGCCGCGTCATTGTTGAGCAGCATCACCTGCGCGCCTTCCTTGAAGGCGAGCTCGGTCGCGGTGGGGTAGTGCTCCCGGCCGAAGTCGCCCCCGATGTCGGCGCGGGAGACGAGCGTCCTTCCGGGCAGCGACGCGAGCCTCGTCTCGTTGATCCGATCCGCGTTGCGGTTGGTGGTGGTAAGGCTCACGTGGAAGGCGTCGGGCGGGGGCTCGAACCTCGGATCCACGCGCGCGTTGAGGCGCGCCATGTCCGCGTCGTCCACCGAGTCGTTGCGGATCCGGCCGAGGAGCTCGACGAAGTCCGCGTCCTTCTGCCGGTAGACCTTCTGAAGCTCGACGACCTCGAGGTCCTCGTCCGCGAGCGCCCGGGCGCTGAAGAAGTACGGGGTCTCGTAGACGGAGCGGAAGATCTCGCGCTCCTCTCCGGTCACCACCGGGGGGAGCTGGTAGAGGTCGCCGACGAACACCATGTGCACCCCGCCGAAGGGGGTGCGCGGCATCGGGCCGTGCTTGCGCAGAAACACGTCGATGCAGTCGAGGAGGTCCGCGCGGAGCATCGACACCTCGTCGATGACGATGGTGGTGAGCCTCGCGATCAGCTCCGGGTCGCGGGGCTTCCGGCGGCTCGCGCGCACCTTCTCCGGGGTCGCGTCGACCCCGAACCCGAAGAACCGGTGGATGGTCTGGCCGCGGACGTTGAGGGCGGCAACCCCGGTCGGGGCGAGGACGACCGGGTTCGTGCGCGTGTTCGCGCGGAAATACTCGAGCAGGGTCGATTTCCCGGTCCCCGCCTTGCCGGTCACGAAGAGGTTCCGTTCACCGGCCTCCATCAGCTCGAGGGCGCGGCCGAACTCCGGGTTGATCTCGATCGCCCCCGCGGGGCCGGTGTCCGCCTTCACCATTTCCGCCGCCCCCATTTCCCGAGCGCCGGGCCGAGCCGCGCCGCGCTGCGTTCCCTCAGTCCGGATGGCCGCGGAAGGCTTCGTCGACCGGGACCCTGAAGCCGTTCGCGAGGCGGTTGGTCTCGTTCGCGAGGGCGGCGACCGCCATCAGCTCCGCGAACATCTCGTCCGTCATGCCCTTCGCCCGCGCCCCTGCGGTGTGGCTGTGGATGCAGTACTCGCAGTTGTTGGTGGCGCTCACCGCCACGTAGATCATCTCCTTGACGAGGGGATCGAGGGCCCCCGGCTTCATCACCGTCTTCACGTCCTCCCACACCCGCGCGAGGGTCTCGGGGTGGTTGGCCAGCACCTTCCAGAAGTTGTTGATCCAGTCGGACCCACGTGTGCGCATGATGTCGTCGTAGACCGCGCGGGCCTCCGGGGTGGCATCTTCGTACTCGATCAGGGGCAGGAGCGGCATGTCGTGTTTCCTCGGGTCGATGGAGCGGGAAGGAGAGGGGGCGATCGGCAGGGGACGGCGGTCCGGCCGGCCGGCCGGCCGGGCTCGCGGCGGGCCGGGCTCAGCCGGCCCCGCGGCGCGCGACGAACGCGTCGGCGACGATGCAGAGGATCTCGTACATCATCGTCGCCCCGACGAGGGCGGTGTTGCCGCTCGGGTCGAAGGGCGGGGCGACCTCCACCACGTCGCCCCCCACGAGGTCGAGCCCGCGCAGCCCCCGCAGCATGAGTTGCGCCTCGTGGGTGGTGTACCCGCCCACCTCGGGGGTGCCGGTCCCCGGGGCGAACACCGGGTCGAGGCCGTCCACGTCGAAGGAGATGTACGTCGGCCCGTCCCCCGCGACCCGCCGCGCCTCCGCGATCACCTCCTCGACCCCGAGCTGCTGGAACTCGTCCATCGTGATGACCCGCATCCCCGACTCGTAGCTGAACCGCCACGCGTCGGGCTCGGCGGTCGCGCCGCGGATGCCGATCTGCACCGTGCGCTTCGGATCGAGGAGCCCTTCCTCCACCGCCACCTTGAACGGTGCCCCGTGGTGCACGGCGCTCCCCCAGCGGGGGCCCCCCGTGTCGCAGTGCGCGTCGAAGTGCACCATCCCGACCGGCCGGTCGGCCGCGATGGCCCGGAAGATGGGCAGGGTCAGGGAGTGATCGCCGCCGGCCGAGATCGGCACCGCCCCCGCCGCATGCACCTCGCGGAAGAACGCCTCGATGTCGTCGAGGCTGTCCTCGAGGCGAAAGGGGCGGCGGATGAGGGCGTCGCCGACGTCGCGGACCCGGACGAGCTCGTAGGGGTTGATGCGGTTCGCCGGGTTGAACGCGCGCATGAGCCCCGACTGGTTCCGGATCTCGCGGGGGCCGTGGCGGGAGCCCGGACGGTTCGTCACCCCGCCGTCGAGGGGTACCCCGACGAGGGCGATGTCGGCCTCGCCGGGATTCTCGGTGTGCGGCGCCCGCATGAGGGTGGGGATGCCGGTGTAGCGGGGTCGTTGCAGCGGATCGGCGAACGGGTCGTCGGACATCGCGGGATTCTCCGGGATTCTTCGGGAGCGGGGGGCGATTATGCGCGCGGGCGCGCGGCACCGCGAGGGCCGGGAGCCGAACGGCGGCCCGTGCCCCCGCTACCTGCTACGCTTCGGGCCGCTAGCCGCAATTCCGACCACGAGGGCGCATCGCCGATGGAAATGCAGGAGTTCCAGTTTTCCAACCGCCACCATGACCTCATGGCCCGCGACGACGAGCACATCCTCGGATGGCGCTACGAGCCCCGCATCATGTTCGAGAGCGGCCGGGGCATCGTGCTCACCGACGTCGACGGCAACGAGTACTTCGACATGACCGCGGGCATGATGTGCATGGTGCTCGGACACTCCCACCCGGAGCTCACCGAGACCATCCGCGAACAGGCCGGGAAGCTCGTCCACGAGTCGTCCTGGTACTCGAACCCGTGGCTCGTCGAGTTCGCCGAGCTCATCGCGGGCACGATGCCGGGGGATCTCGAGGTCGTGAACTTCGCGGTCACCGGCTCGGAGGCCAACGAGATCGCGATGCGTCTCGCCCTCGGGGTCACCGGCAAGTACGACATCGTCTCCCTCATCCGGGGGCTCCACGGGGGCAGCCTCGCCGCCGAGGCGGTGACGAGCGTGGGCGGGGGGCGCAAGGCGCACCTCGGCCCCCTCATGATGCCGGCCCACCGCAACGCGATCTACGCTCCGTTCTGCTATCGCTGCCCGATCAACCTCGAGTACCCGTCCTGCGAGATCGAGTGCCTCGATCGCAGCGAGGAGCTGATGGAGCACGTCACGAGCCGGAACGTCGCCGCGATCCTCGCCGAGACGGTTCCCGTCGCGGGGGGAATGGTGGTCCCGCCCCCCGAGTGGCTGCCGCGGCTCCGCGACCTCGCCGACCGCTGGGGCGCGCTGCTCGTGCTCGACGAGGCCCAGCTCGCGCCGGCCCGCACCGGGCGCATGTGGGGGTTCGAGAACTTCGGGGTCACCCCCGACATCGTCTCGTTCGGCAAGGGCATGACCGCGGGCTTCGGCATCGGCGGCACCGTCACCACCCGGGCGCTCGCGGAGGAGGCCCGGCACAAGGCGGGGCTCCCTTGGGCGGGCACCTATTCGGGGGATCCGCTGCCCGCCGCGGCGGCCCTCAAGCAGCTCCAGATCGTGATTCGCGACGACCTCATGGGGCGGGCGGAGCGTCTCGGCCGCCACCTCGGGGAGCGCCTCGAGGCCCTCGCCGCCCGCCACGAGTCGATCGGAGCGGTGCGCGGGATCGGGCTCTACTGGCTGCTCGACATCGTCGCGGACGACAGGACCCGGGCGCCCGACCCGGCGATGGCGGAACGGATCCGCTACAACGCGGCTCTGGAGGGTCTCATCCACATCGCGGTCAAGAACTTCATCCGCCTCTGTCCCCCGCTCATCATCACCGAGGCCGAGATCGACGAGGCCGTCGAGCGGCTCGAGCGGGCGGTCCGGCGGGCCGAGGCGGGCTTCCCGCGCGACTTCGACTACTCGTCCTCGAGCTCGCTCGCGGCCCGGAAGGCGACGTGAGCTGACCGGAGCCGCGGCACCTTGCCGGCGGCGGGACACCGCTCCGGAGTGGCCGCGCGGCGGGGAAACGGCTACCGTCTCGCAATCCGGCAGTGAGGAGAATGAGGCAATGGCATACAAGGACATTCTCGTCGTCGCGGACGACACCCCGGAGTGCGAGGAGCGGGTGGGCATCGCCATCCGGCTCGCGGCGCGGCACGAGGCCCACGCGATCGGGCTGATGGTGCGGGAGCAGGTCCACGTCCCTCGCTATGCGACCCACAATCTTCCGTCCTCATTTCTCGCCGAGCAGCGCGAGGTGGAGGAGAAGGCCCGCACACGGGTCCGCGAGGGGTTCGAGCGGCAGGCCGTGCAGGCCGGAGTCCCCCACGAGTGGTACACGGCGGACGGCGACCCGGTGAAGGCGGTGTCCCTCTTCAGCCGGCACGCGGACCTCGCGGTCATCGGCCAGGACAACCCCGAGAGCGCGGGCTTCGGGACGAGCAAGGACCTCGCCGAGCACGTGGTCCTCGCGAGCGGACGGCCGGTTCTCGTCGTCCCCTACGTCGGCACGTATCCGAACGTCGGCGAACGGGTGATGATCGCGTGGGACGCGAGCCGGGAGGCGGCTCGGGCGGTCTCCGACGCCCTGCCCCTGCTCCAGGCGGCGCAGCAGGTGGTGACCCTCTCGGCCAATCCCGATACGGGCGCCCGGTCCGACCGGCACGGCGACATTCCCGGCGCGGACATTGCCCGGCATCTCGCCCGCCACGGGGTGCGGGTGGAAGCGCAACGCCTCAACGCCAAGGAGATATCCATCGCCGACATGCTTCTCAACCGGATCGCGGACGAGGGCATCGACCTCCTCGTCATGGGCGCGTACGGACACGCGCGGGTGCGGGAGATCTGGCTCGGCGGGGTCACCCGGCGCCTGATGCAGCACATGACGGTGCCCGTCTTCATCTCGCACTGACGCGGCGGACGGACGGAGGGTGCGCACCGCGCCGTGAAGCGGCGCGACGAGGACGCCTGGATGGCGCATAATCGCCCCTTCGCTCGCGCGGGCCGTCTGCCCCGCGCGCGATGCACGACGAACCCGACAAGGGGAAGGAGAAAAAGATGGCGGTAACCACCCTGCCGAAGCGCGAGACCCGGTACACCGAGGCCGAGTGGCAGGCCCGCGTCGACCTCGCCGCGGCCCACCGGCTCTCCGTGATGCACGGCTTCCAGGAGGGGATCTTCAACCACCTCACCCTCACCGTGCCGGGCAAGGGGGACCGCTACCTCCAGATCCCGTTCGGCCTGCACTGGTCGGAGGTGACCGCTTCCTCGTTCATGGAGATCGGCTTCGACGGGACCCGCCACGCGGGCGAAGGCGAGATGGAGCTCTCGTGCTACTGCATCCACGCCCCCATCCACCGGCTGGTCCCGGACGCGGCCTGCGTGATGCACACCCACATGCCGTACGCGAGCGCGCTCGCCCGGCTCGAGGACCCGCGAATTCTCCCCATCGGCCAGACCGAGCTCGGGATGATGATGCAGACCGGCTACGACATGGACTACGCCGGCCCCGCCTTCGACCCGAAGGAGGGGGAGCGCCTCGTCGGGGTGCTCGGCGACAAGACCATCCTCATCATGGCCAACCACGGGGTGATGACGGTGGGGCGGACGGTGGCGGAAGCCTACGATCGCCTCTACTACATCGAGCGGGCGGCCCAGGTGCAGCTCTACGCGATGTGGACCGGCCGGCCGCTCCGCCTCCTCTCCGACGAGGTCATCGAGGAGACCATCGCCGGGTTCAAGGGCGGCCCCCGCTACGGCGGCCGGCCGGCCTCCGAGCACCACTTCGACGCCCTCAAGCGCCAGCTCGAGCGCCAGGGGGAGACCGACTACCAGGCGTGAGGGGCTCCGCGGCGGGCCAGCGGACCCTCGCAGCGGCTCGGGAAGAGCGGGAGGGCCCGGCTCAGGGCGACCCGCCGCGGGCGACGGAGAGCGCCGCGGTGACCATGAAGCCGCTCCGGCTGCCGCCATTCGCCCGCACGTAGGCATCGATTTCTCGCAGCGCGTATGCCGGAACGGACAGGTTGATGCGCTCCTTGCGGGTATCCAGCGCGTCAACGGTCACGTCGATGAACACCCACTCGCCGCCGACGAAGTCGGAATTGCCGCGCAGCTCATCCAGACTGCTCGGGGCCGGGATGTCCATGTCCTCCCCCTCGCAGTGCACTTCGATGGCCTCCTGAACCATGCGGGGCAGGTCGCGCCAGTCGTCCGCGGCGGAGAAACAGCCGGGAAAGTCCGGAATGGTAACGCCGAGCGAACCCGACGAATCACGGTGAACGCAGACGGGGTACAGCATTGAACGGCGCCCTCGCTTGTCGAACGGTCGCTACGCAGGGACGGCTCGAAGTTTCGCGGCATGGCTGGCTCAAGGCGGCCAGTTCCATCCTGCCTGCCGGAAGATGTTTCGGAGCGTCCCGATGGGAATGTCTTTCCTCGGATGCTGCAACGTGACGCGAGTGTCCCGATCGGGGTGACCGTACTTCCGGTGGGAGCCCTTGCCGCCGGTCCTTTTCCAGCCTTCCTCTTGAAGCCTTCGGATGACGTCGCGGCTGTCCATGTCCGTTCATCTCGAAGCGGCTTCTTCTTACACACATTCTACATACGAACGGTCTCGGATCAAGATCGAGAGATGACGGTCCGTGTGCGGTGCTCGGCCAGCTCCTTCCCTACGAAGTCCGGGAGAACGGACCGGCGGGCGGGTCCTGCCGGGAGCCGGCGGGGCGGCGACGGCGGCGCCCGGGTGCGGCCGGTGCCGGGGGCGCCGCGGGCAGGGCGACCGCCGCGCGCAGCTTTTCGTAGGGCGCGCTCCGGTGGGGGATCGCCATCGCGTCCACGAAGTGCTCCTGGAACCGCGCCTCCACCGCCGTCTCGACCTTCTCGATCCGCCGCACCTCGCGCTCGAGCTCCCGGCGAAGCCGCCGGTTGAGAAGCGCGATGCGCGCGCCGGTGCCCGCCGCGTTCCCCGCCGACGTGACCCTCCCCGGCTCGCAGTCGGGGACCATGCCGAGGATGAGGGCGTACTTCGGGTCGATCTGGCTCCCGAACGCGCCCGCGAGGGTGACCCGGTCCACCGTGTCGATCCCCATCCGGTCCATGAGGAGGCGGGCCCCCGCGTAGAGCGCCGCCTTGGCGAGCTGGATCTGGCGCACGTCGTTCTGGGTGATCGCGATCTCGGGTTCGCCGGTCCGGATGACGTACGTGTACGTGCGCCCGGTCCGCACGATGCGCGGTGACCGCTCGGCGAGCCCCCCGTCGATGGTGCCGTCCCCGTGCACGATGCCGGCGAGGAAGAGCTCGGCGATCGCCTCCACGATCCCTGAGCCGCAGATCCCGCTCGGGGCGGGTTCGAACCCCGGCTCGTCGGACCAGCGCTCGTCCCCGATCACCCGGTAGCGCGGCTCCAGGGTGACCGGGTCGATGCGGACCCGCTCGATGACCCCGGGCGCGGCCCGCTGCCCGCAGCTCAACTGGGCCCCTTCGAAGGCCGGCCCGGTCGGCGACGAGGCGGCGAGCAGCCGCTCCCGGTTCCCGAGCACGAGCTCCGCGTTCGTGCCCACGTCGACGATGAGGGTGGTCTCCCGCTTCCGGTAGGGCATCTCGCTCAGGACCACCCCCGCCGCGTCCGCCCCCACGTGGCCCGCGATGCACGGCAGCACGTAGGCGCGCGCGGCCTCGCCGACCCCGCGCCGGAGGCCGATGTCGGCGGCCGCGACCTCGGTGCCTTCGTCCGTCGCGAGGGCGAAGGGCGCGAACCCGAGCGGGGCGGGATCGAGCCCGAGGAGGAGGTGGTGCATCACCGGGTTCCCGGCTATGGCGACCTCGAGCACGTCGGCGGGGTCCACCCCGGCCGCCGCCGCCGCCTCGGCGGCGAGCTCGTCGAGGGCCTCGCGTACCGCGTCGGTCATCTCCGCCGCCCCGTCCTCGTTCATCATCGCGAAGGAGACGCGGCTCATGAGATCCTCCCCGAACCGGATCTGGGGGTTCATCCGGCCGAGGGAGGCGACGACCTCGCCGGTGAGAAGGTCGCAGAGGTGGACCGCGAGGGTCGTCGACCCGACGTCCACCGCGAGCCCGTAGACCCGGTCGCGGTAGCCGGGCCGGATGTCGACGAGCCTTCGCTGGTCGCGGACGAACGCTGTCGCCCGGTAGCCGCCCGCCTCGAGGGTCGGGTGGAGCCTGCGCAGGGCCTGCACCTCCGCCTCGGTGACCCGCACCCCGAACGCCTCCCGGAGGCTCTCCTTGAGGCGCCGGAGGTGGGCGGCGGGCCGGGCGAGGTCGGGGGGCGGGACCTCGACGTACATCGGCCGCACCAGCGGGTCGATCCGGATGTTGCGGGCGTCGGCCCGCTTGCGGACGATCTGGCGGTGGACCTGGCTCGTCTCCGGCACGTCCGCCACGAGGTCTCCCGCGACGCAGGCCTGGCAGGAGAGGCGGTGGCCCTCCTTCAGCCGGCCGGTCCTGCGCTGGCGTTGCTCACGGTCGGTCGGCTCCGTCAGGTGGTCCGGCGCGGAGACGATGCCGTGCTTGGCAAACTCGCCTTCGCTCACCCGGATCTGGCAGCGGGTGCAGATGCCGCGCCCCCCGCACACCGAATCGAGGTCGACCCCGAGGCGGCGGGCGGCGGCGAGGAGCGGCGTTCCGGACGGGAAGCGGCCCCGGCGCCCGGAGGGGGTGAAGACGACGAGGGAGTCGTCAGCCACCGCGCCGGCGGCCCTGGCGGCGCCGCGCCCGCGCCTCCGCCACCGCATTTCCGCCCGCGCCCGCGCCCGAATGGCGAGCGATCCACGCCCGGCAGTTGCGGTCGTGACCCATCATGACGTCGGCCGCCCCGAGGGCGGACATGATCTCGGCCTCCAGGGGGTTGGTGATCGCCGAGGTGAGGCCGCTCGCCATCGCCATCGCGAGGAACGCGGCGTTGAGGGCGGGGCGGGCGGGGAGCCCGAAGGAGATGTTGGACGCCCCGCAGGTGGTGTTGACCTTGAGCTCTTCGCGCAGGCGCCGGATGAGGCGAAAGGTCGTCCGGCCCGCCGCGCCGATCGCCCCGATCGGCATGACGAGGGGATCCACCACCACGTCGCGTCGGGGGATCCCGTGGTCCTCGGCCCGCTCCACGATCCGGCGGGCGACCTCGAAGCGCACGTCCGGGTCCTCGGAGATCCCGGTCTCGTCGTTCGAGATGGCGACGACCGCCGCCCCGTGCCGGGCGACGAGGGGAAGCACCGACTCGAGGCGCTCCTCCTCGCCGGTCACCGAGTTGACGAGCGCCTTGCCCTCGTACGCGGCGAGTCCCGCCTCGAGGGCGGCGACGATGGAGCTGTCGATGGAAAGCGGCACGTCGGTCAGCGATTGGACGAGCTTCACGCATTCGCGAAGGATCCGGGGCTCGTCCGCGAGCGGGACCCCGGCGTTCACGTCGAGGAGCTGGGCGCCCGCCTGCACCTGGGCCACCGCGTCCGCCTCCACCCGGCGGTAGTCGCCCGCCGCCATCTCCTCCGCGAGCCGCTTGCGGCCGGTCGGGTTGATGCGCTCTCCGATCACCGCGAAGGGACGGTCGAACCCGATGGTGACTTCCCTCGTGGCCGAGGAGATGACGGTCTCGGTCATCGGCGTGGTTCCCTGCCTGAACCTGAAAGAGCTTGCAATCTGTTGCGAGCTAAATACCTGGAAAAATCTCTGATTTTTCCAGGCCTAGAAGTCTGCCCGGCCGCCCGCCGCGACCAGGGCGTCCAGCACCTCGTCCGTGAATTCGGTTTCGAGGCGGCACGCGAGCGCGTCCGCCTCCGCCTCCGGGTCGCGGCCGGCCGGTATCGGTTCGCCGCGGCGCCACTGCCCGAGGTAGTCGTCGGAGCCGGCGAGCCCGGCCCGCATCGCGGCCCGGTCGATCGCTTCCTGGAAGCGCGCGGAGAGCGCCCGGCGGGCGGCGCCCCGCCGCCCTCCTTCCGTCCGGGCGACGACCTGGGCGGGGATGTCCCGCCAGTAGACGACGGTGAGCGAAGGTTTCAAGCGGCCGGGGGACCCGCCCGGCCGGAGCCCCGGGGACCCGTCCCGGCCCGTCCCGAGTCCCCGCCCTCGGGTCCGGCGCTGGCCCCGGCTCGCACGAGGAAGGGCTCGAGGTCGCCGTATCCGGTGAAGCGGTGCTCGAACTCGAGCCCCAGGCGCTCCGCCGCGGCGCAAGCCGCCGCGCGTAGCGTGCCGTCGCGGGTCTGGGCGAGGTGCACCAGCCGCCGGTAGTTCCCGAAGTACATCGCCTCGAGCTCGGGGTGCCGGTCGATGCCGAGCCCTTCGAGGATCAGCCGGTCGAAGTTCCGCGCGAGGTAGTCGGTGAGGTAGAGGGTGCCCGGCTCCGCCTCGTGCAGGGCCGCGAACGGCCGGCCGCCGGCGAAGAACTCGTAGCAGTGGGCGCCCGGGATGCGCTCCGCGCCTTCCTCCTCGAGCACCGCGTCGAGGGCGCCCCCCGTGCCGCAGTCCGCGTAGGCAACGAAGATCCGGTCGATGTCATCGCGGGTGCGCGCCGCCCGGATCTTCCTGCGCACGCCCTCCGGAATGCGTTCCGGACGGTTGTGCCAGGCGGAGGGAAGGCACTGCACCTCGATCGCGGCCCATCCCTCGCGCCGGATGAGGGCCGTGATCTCGCGCGCGAGCGCCCCGCAGGCGATCACGAGCGTTCGGGGGGGCA